>JBFJHN010000185.1:0-5637 GCA_041613275.1 Candidatus Krumholzibacteriia bacterium
CGAACCTCGTGGCACACGGCCACCTCGCCACGCTCGATCTGCCGTTGACGCTGTTCTGGTGGGCTTCGCTGTGGCAGTGGCGCAAGGTGCTGCGCGCGCTGGCCGCGGGCCGGGCGACGCCGTGGAACGCGCTTGCCGGCTTCTTCGTCGCCGTCACGCTGGCCGTGTTCAACAAGTTCACGGGCTTGCTGCTTCTACCGATCTGCGCCCTCGTCGCAACGTTCGCGCTGGACCGTCGCGGTGCGGTGCGAGCGTGGGGCTGGCTCGCCGCGGGCGCCGTCGGCCTGGTGCTGGTTTCGCACGTGGCCTACGGCTTCGGACCGGTGCGGAGCGGGCTTCCGGCCGAGCTCGTCGACGCCGTCGCCGGCAAGTGGGCGCACCGCGACGACGGACACTTCGCCTATCTCATGGGGCGACGCTCGGTGGAGGGCTTCGCCGCGTACTACCTCGTCACGCTGCTGGTAAAGACGCCGCTGCCCTTGCTCGCGCTCGCCATCGTCGGCACGATCGCCGGCTGGCGTCGCCTTGCGGCCGTCGATCGCGCGCTTCTCGTCATCCCGGCGCTGGCGCTCGTCGTTTTCTTCTCGGTCGTGCGCGTCAACATCGGCGTGCGACACATCTTGCCGGTGTACCCCGCGCTCGTCCTGGCCGCCGCGCTCGGGGCGAGGTTCCTGTGGCAGCGCGTCACGACGCGCACCGTCCTGGTCGTGGCCTGCGTCGCTTGGGCGATCGGCGTCGCGCGCGTGGTACCGCAGCAGCTCGCATACTTCAACATGATCGCGGGCGGCCCGGGCGGCGGGCATCGCTGGCTGCTGGATTCGAACCTCGACTGGGGCCAGGACGATCGGCGGCTCGAAGAGTTCCTGGCGGCCGCGGCACAGCGCGGCGAGACCTGGCACGTGAACCCCGACGGCGACCATGCGCGCACCGGACGCTGCGTCGTCAACGCGAATCGTCTGCACAACCTGCTGCTGCGCGACACGTCGGCGTACGCCTGGCTGCGCGGCATGGACCCCGTGGGGCACGCTGGCTACGCGTGGCGGCGTTACGTGTTGACGCTCGACGACTTCGCCGCGCGCGCGGCGCGCCAGCCGAACGACTTCGATTCCCAGCTCGCATACGCCGAGGCTTTGGCATTCGAGGGCCGCTGGGACGCAGCGGCGGCGCGCTATCGCGATGCGCTGCAGCGCTTCGCACGGCCGCGCGTGTTTCGAAGCGCGGTCGAGTCGGCGCTGCGCGCAGAGCGCCCGGACGCCGCCGAGAGCTGGCTGCGTCGTGGCATCGAGCAGCATCCCCAGGACGCAGGCCTGCACGCGCTCGGTGCGCGACTGGAGCTCGAGCACGTCGTGCGCACGGCGCCCGACTCCGACGATGCGGCGCGCGCGCGCGCGTCGCTGGGGTTGTGGTGGGCCGAGCAGGGCGACGTCGAGCGCGCCGTGCCGCTCTTGCGCGCCGCTGCGGCAACGCGACCACGCGACGTCGAGATCGTGCGCGCGCTCGGCGTTGCCGAAGCGCGCGCCGGACGTTTCGCCGACGCCGTCGCCGTGTTCGAGCGCGCTGCGGTGGCCGGTGCTCTGCGCGCCGAGGCTGCGGCGTGCCGCGCGTTGGCGCGGACGGAGGCCGCGCTCGCCGACACGCGAAGCGCCCCCGGCGCCGCACGCCCCGGGCGCGCCGCGTGGATGGAGCTTGCCACGACGCACTTCGCCGATGCGCGCTACGATCGCGCCGCGGCCGCGCTGGTCGAGATCCTGCGTGACGACCCCGCCGACGGCGAGGCGCTGGCGCTCCTGAGCGAGATGCACGTCCGGACCAAGCTGCGCATCGTCGAAGGAACGCTCGCACCGCGTGGTCTGCGACGCGAGGCGCGCCCGTCTCGGGAGGCACGATGACACGTCACACCGTGCTCGTCGGCTTGAGCGTGCTGTTGCTCGCGATCACCGCACGCGTTGCGTTGCATTTCGAGCTGCGTGACTACGTGCTGTACCGCGTGCCGCTCGTCGACGCCGAAGACTACGTCGAATGGGCGGCGCGCGCGGCGCGCGGCGAGCCCGAAGTCGACGACGTCTACTACAAGGCGCCGTTGTATCCGTGGGTGCTGTCGTTGGGCATGCGCGTGCTGGGCGTGGCGGTGGATACGGCGTACGTCGTGAACGCGTTGCTCGGTCTCTTGGGCGTCGTGCTCGTCGGAGTGTGGACGCGGCGTGTGTTCGGCCCGCGCGCCGGTGTCGGGGCCGCGGCGCTGGCCGCCGTGTACGGGCCGATGCTCTACTTCGAGGCGCAAGCGTTGCCGCCGCCGCTTGCGATCGTGCTCTCGCTCGGCGTGCTGCTCGCCGTGACGTCCGGGGCCGTGCTCCCTTCATGGCGCGCGACCGTTTTGGCCGGCGTGTGTACGGGACTCCTGATCCTCACACGGCCGAGCTTCGCGGTGTGGCTGCCCGTCGCGGCCGTGTGGCTGGCCTGGCGCACACGAGCGCGGGCCTGGCGCCGCGCGCTCGTCCTGGTGCTCGCCTGCTTTGCCGTCGTCGCCCCGGTGACGCTGCGCAACGCGGTGCGCGGCGGCACCTTCGTTCCCGTGTCGGCGAACGGCGGCATCAACTTCTACCTGGGGAACAACGCCGAAGCGGCGCGTACCTCGGCGCTTCGGCCCGGGCTCGAATGGGAAGAGCTGGTACGCCGCGTCCCGGACGCCGAGCGCGCCGGACGGGCGCGCTGGGATCGTTGGTTCGCGCGCCAGGCGTGGAGCTGGGTGCGCGACGAGCCCATTGCGTTCCTGAGCGGTCTGGCGACGAAGACGCTGCAGTACCTCAACACGCACGAGATCGATCGCAACCTGGATGTGCGCGGCTTTCGCGCCCACAGCTTCGCGCTGCGCGCCGCTCCGCGCTACGCCTGGCTTGCCCCCTGGCTTCTGGTGGGCGTCGTCGCGGCGTGGCGGCGCGGCGGTGCGGGAAGGCTTGCCGTGGGGCTCATGCTGGCCAGCACGGCGGCGACGGTGCTGTTCTTCGTCAGCGAGCGCTACCGGCTCGACGCGCTCGCGGTGACGCTGCCGCTTGGCGTGGCCGGCTTCGCGGCCACCGTGTCGTCCTTGCGCGGACACACCGGGGCGTTGCCGCGTCGCGCCGCGCTCGCCCTCGTGGTGACGTCGGCGTTGCTGGCGTTTCCGAACTGGGCGGGGATTCGCACCCTGCAGCCCGCACACGCGACGTCGCTCGAAGGCGTGGCGACGTACGCCGAAGGGCGCAACGTCGAGGCCATCGTCCTGCTGCGGCGCGCCGTCCTGCAGCAGCCGGACGATGCCGATGCGCACTACCAGCTCGCGACGGCGCTGCGGCGCCAGAACCGCTTCGACGAGGCGTTGGACGCGTTCGAGACGGCCGCCCGACTCGTCCCCGGCAATCCCAAGCCGCACGCGGGCGCGGGTCTCGTTCTGCGCCAGCTCGGCAGGCCGCGCGACGCGCTCGAGCGCTACGAGCGCGCGCTGCGGGAAGACCCGCGCAACGCGCTGCTCCTGTTCGAAACCGCCGAGCTCTACGAAGAGCTGGGCCAGCCGGGCGAGGCCGCGGCGCGTTATCGATCGGTGTTGGACACGGGCGCCGACGCGGCCCTGGTGGCCGAAGTCCAGAGGCGGCTGCAGCGCCTGCGCTGAGCCGCGCGATGGGGTCGCTCGGCGCACCCATTCCGCACGCCCACGCGCTCCAGGCAGGAGCCCCCACGCTCGCCAACGGCCCTCCTGGCATGGGGTTGCGGGGACCCTCCGCGCAAGACCCATGCAATCGACCGGCGAAGATGGCACAATGCCCTGCGGTCCCGCCCGGGGAATCCCTCATCGGTACGGAGCTCTGCATGGGTCGCCTCAACCAGCTGCGCACGCAGATCGACGGCTTGAACCGTCAGATCCTCGAGTTGCTCGAGAAACGCGGCGACGTCGTTCTGGAGATCGCGCGCGAGAAGCGTTCCAGCGGCATCGATGGCTACGACGCGCATCGCGAAGAAGAGATGTTGCAGGAGATCGCCTCTCACGTGCGCGGGCCCTACGCGGCCGGCGCCATTCGCGACGTGTTCAAGACCATCTTCCGTGTTTCGCTTGAGCTGCAGAAGATCGAGTGGCGCGAAGCGTTGCGCGTGCGAAGGCGCGATCTCGTCCCGGAAGGCGGCATCCGTGTCGGCAACGTCGCGGTCGGCACCGGCACGCCCGTTGTCTTCGCCGGGCCGTGTTCGGTGGAGACCGAAGAGCAGATGGACACGGTGGCGCGCTACCTGGCGTCGTTGAACGCCACGACCGTGCTGCGTGCCGGCGCCTTCAAGCCGCGCACGAATCCCAACTCGTTCCAGGGACTGCGGGAAGACGGCCTGCGCATGCTGCGCGACGCCGCGCGCCGTTACGGCTTGTCCACGGTGACCGAGGTGCTCGACGTCTCCACGCTGGACGTCGTCGCCGAGCACACCGACATGCTGCAGATCGGCGCGCGCAACATGTACAACACCGAGCTTCTCAAGGCGGTCGGCAGGCAGACGCGCCCCGTGCTGCTGAAGCGCGGCTTCATGGCGACGATCGAAGAGTGGCTGCTGTCGGCAGAATACGTTCTGGCCGGCGGCAACGAGGCCGTCGTGTTGTGCGAGCGCGGCATCCGTACGTTCGAGCCCTCGACGCGCAACACGTTCGACCTTGCCGCCATCCCGCTGATGAAGAGCGAGACGTCGCTGCCCGTCGTGGCCGATGTCAGCCATGCGACCGGTCGGCGCGACCTGCTGCTGCCGTGCAGCCGCGCGGCGCTGGCCGTGGGCGCCGACGGTCTGATGATCGAGGTCCACCCGTCACCCGACCAGGCGCTCTCGGACGGCTTCCAGCAGATCGATCTGCCGACGTTCGGTGCGCTGGTCCGCGCGCTCGGGCTGGAGTCGCACGAGACGGATGCGTCCGAATCGGAGTCGTCTGCAAGCGCCTCGCGCGAAGCGCTCGTCGCCGGCACCAAGCAGCGTTCCAAAGGAGGCCGCACGTGAGCGAATCCGAACCGCGCGCGCAGGCGGCGTCGAAGCCGCGTTCCGCGTCGCCCGCCCGTCCCAAGCCGCAGGCCGTCGTCGAGTCCGAGCGCTTCGGAGGCTCCGACGCGTTGTTCGCCGATCAGCGGCGGCGCATCGACGACTTCAACTTCGGCGCCGAAACGGCGGCCGTGTTCGACGACATGCTCGACCGCTCGGTGCCCCTGTACGGCGAGATTCAACGCATGACCGCCGAGCTGGTCTCGGAGTTCGTGCGCGAGGGCACGAGCGTCTACGACCTGGGTTGCTCGACGGCGACCACCATCCTGCAGCTCGGCAACGCGCTGCCTGCCGACGCGGGGGCGCGCTTCGTGGGCATCGACTCGTCGCAGGAGATGCTGGACATCGCGCGCAGCAAGCTCGAGGAAAACCGCTTCCCGCACGCTTTCGAGCTGCGTCGCGCCGATCTCAACGACGGCGTGCACATCGCCGACGCCACGGTCGTGCTCCTGGTGTTGACGCTGCAGTTCGTGCGGCCGTTGCACCGCGAGCGCCTTCTGCGCTCCGTTCTTCAGGGGATGGAAAAGGGCGGCTGTCTGGTGCTGGTCGAGAAGGTGTTGGGCGGAGATTCGATGCTCAACCGCCTGTTCATCGAGC
>JBFJHN010000186.1:0-5626 GCA_041613275.1 Candidatus Krumholzibacteriia bacterium
GGCCATCGGCGCGAGCGAAGGGGGCCACAAGGCGGTGCACCCGCAGCTCGGCACGCTCGATGACTTCGATCGCCTGGTGGAGAGCGGGCGCGCCTGTGGCATCGAAATCGCCATGGATCTGGCGTTCCAGTGCGCACCCGATCATCCGTACGTGCGCGAGCATCCCGAATGGTTTCGGGCGCGGCCCGACGGCACGATCCAGTACGCCGAGAATCCGCCCAAGAAGTACCAGGACATCTATCCGTTCGACTTCGAATGCGAGGCGTCCCAGGCTCTGTGGGAGGAGCTGCGCAGCGTCGTGCAGTTCTGGGTCGATCACGGGGTGCGCATCTTCCGCGTCGACAACCCGCACACCAAGCCGTTCCGCTTCTGGGAATGGCTCATCGACAGCATCAAGCGCAAGAACCACGACGTCCTGTTCCTGGCCGAGGCCTTCACGCGACCGAAGGTGATGTATCGCCTGGCCAAGCTGGGGTTCACGCAGTCGTACACCTACTTCGCCTGGCGCAACGAGCAGTACGAGCTGCGCGCGTATGTCCAGGAGCTGACACGCTCCCCCGTACGCGACTTTTTCTGCCCGAACTTCTGGCCCAACACGCCCGACATCCTGACCGAGGCGCTGCAGTTCGGCGGCCGACCGGCATTCATCGCCAGGCTGGTGCTTGCTGCGACGCTCAGCTCCAGCTATGGGATCTACGGCCCGGCCTTCGAACTGTGCGAGCACGAGCCGCGCGAGCCCGGCAGCGAGGAGTACCTGAACTCCGAGAAGTACGAGATCCGTCAGTGGAATCTGAAGAAGGCGGGCCACATCCGCGACTTCGTCCAGCGCGTCAACGAGATCCGCAAGGAGAACCCCGCCCTGCAGTCCAACCACGGACTCGTCTTCCACCGCTCGGACAACGAGAAGATCATGTGCTACTCCAAAACCTCGACGACCGGCGACAACATCGTGCTCGTCGTGGTCAACCTCGACTTCCACCACGTGCAATCGGGTTGGGTGGAGCTGCCGCTCGACGACTTCGGCATCGACAGCAAGGTGCCGTTCCAGGTGCACGACGAGCTCTCGGGCGCGCGCTTTCTGTGGCACGGCACGCGCAACTTCGTGCAGCTCGACCCCGCAAAGAGCCCGGCGCACGTGTTCCGCGTCTTGCGGCGCGTCCGGCGCGAACAGGACTTCGAGTACTACTTCTAGAACGAAGCGCGGTGGTCGGTGCCGTGCCAGGATGGTTGAACATGACTGTGACCGCAGGCAAAGTCGATCATGCCGCCCTCGAGAAGGATGACGCGGCCTTTTGGTACAAGGACGCCGTCATCTATCAGCTGCACGTGCGCGCCTTCATGGACAGCAACGGCGACGGCATCGGGGATTTCGGCGGTCTCACGGAGAAGCTCGACTATCTCCAGGACCTCGGCGTGACCGCGCTGTGGCTGCTGCCGTTCTCACCCTCACCGCTGCGCGATGACGGCTACGATACCTCCGACTACAAGGACGTCCACGCCTCGTACGGCACGCTGCGCGATTTTCGCCGCTTCCTGCGCGAGGCGCACCGTCGCGGTCTGCGCGTCATCACCGAGCTCGTCGTCAACCACACCTCCGACCAGCATCCTTGGTTCCAGCGCGCGCGACGGGCGCGACCCGGGAGCCGCGAACGCGACTTCTACGTGTGGAGCGACGACCCCAAGCGCTACTCCGAAGCACGCATCATCTTCAAGGACTTCGAGACCTCGAACTGGGCCTGGGATCCGGTGGCCAACGCCTACTACTGGCACCGCTTCTACTCCCACCAGCCGGATCTCAACTACGAGAACCCCGAAGTGCGCAAGGCGGTGAAGAAGGTCCTGGATTTCTGGTTCGACATGGGCGTCGACGGCCTGCGCCTGGATGCGGTGCCCTACCTGTACGAGCGCGAAGGGACCAACTGCGAGAACCTGCCCGAGACGCACGCGATCCTCAAGGAGCTGCGCCGTCACGTCGACGCCAAGCACTCCAACCGCATGCTGCTGGCGGAAGCCAACCAGTGGCCCGAGGACGCCGTGGCCTACTTCGGCGACGGCGACGAGTGCCACATGGCTTTCCAGTTCCCTGTGATGCCGCGGCTGTTCATGGCAAGCAGGCTCGAGCAGCGTTATCCAATCGTCGAGATCCTGCAGCAGACGCCGACCATCCCCGACAACTGTCAATGGGCGGTGTTCCTGCGCAACCACGACGAGCTCACGTTGGAGATGGTGACCGACGAGGAGCGCGACTACATGTACCGCATGTTCGCGCAGGATCCGCGCATGCGCATCAACCTGGGGATCCGCCGGCGCCTGGCGCCGCTCCTGGGCAACAACCGGCGCAAGATCGAGCTGCTGAACGGTCTTTTGTTCTCGATGCCGGGCACACCGATCATCTACTACGGCGACGAGATCGGCATGGGCGACAACATCTACCTCGGCGACCGCAACGGCGTGCGCACGCCCATGCAGTGGAGCGCCGATCGCAACGCCGGCTTCTCGCGTGCCAACCCGCAGCAGCTGTACCTGCCGGTCATCATCGATCCGGAGTTCCAGTACGAAGCAATCAACGTCGAGGCGCAGCGCAACAATCCGAGCTCGCTCCTGTGGTGGATGAAGCGCCTCATTGCGCTGCGCAAGCGCTACAAGGCCTTCGGGCGCGGTTCGCTCGAGTTCCTCGAACCCGAGAACCACAAGGTGGTCGCCTTCCGCAGGCGTTACGAAGATCAGACGCTGCTCGTGGTCGCCAACCTGTCGCGCTTCACGCAGTGCGTCGAGCTGGATCTGCACGCCGACCGCGACGCCGTACCGATCGAGCTGTTCGGTGGCACGCGCTTCCCGCGCATCGGGGAGCTGCCGTACTTCCTCACCGTGGCGCCGCACATGTTCCACTGGTTCGCGCTGGAAAAGGACAGCGAGCGTCTCGAAATCCGCGAGCGCCCCGACGAAACTCCCGAGGTCAGCGTGCCGGGCGCGTGGCACGAGGTCTTCGAGACGCGCGGCAGCGAGCCTTCGCGGTTGGAGGAGGCGCTGCAGCGCTACCTTCCGCATCAACGCTGGTTCGCAGGCAAGGCGCACGGCATTCGCGCCGTGCGCATTCCGGAAGTCTTCACGGTCACGGAGCAGTCGCGGCTGGCGCTGGTCGAGGTGGAGTACCAGGATGCCGAGCCGGAGATGTACTCGCTGCCGCTGTCCTATGGCAGCGACGACGGCTCCGAGGCCAGCCAGCGGCACGTCGTGGCTCGCGTGCGATCGGATGCGGCGCACAACGGGGCGCGCGGCGTGCTGCGCGATGCAACGCACGACCCCGACTTCCAGGTGGCTCTGTTCGATCTCATTCGATCGCGGCGTAAGCTTGCCGGCAGCGTCGATCGTCTCGTCGGCATTCGCGTGTCCAAGGCCCTGCGCAACGAATCGATCGACGAGCTGCAACCGCACCTGATGCACGCGGAGCAGAGCAACTCGTCCATCCGCTACGGCGACCGCTGGGTGCTCAAGCTGTATCGCAAGCTGCAGCCGGGCGAGAGCCAGGACGTGGAAATCTCGCGCTTCCTGGGGCGCGACCCCGCGTTCCCCCACGTGCCGCTGCTGGCAGGCCACGCGGCATTGCGCACCGCAAAGGGCGACACGACGCTCGCCGCACTTCAGGCGTACGTCCACAACGAGGGCGACGCCTGGAGCTACACGCTCGACGCGCTCGAGCGCTTTCTGGAGCGCGTGCTGGCGCTGCCCGCCGACGCCAAGGAGCCGCCGGACGCCCCCCCGGGGCGGGACGAACACGACGCACGCGAAGAAGCTTTGGACCGCATCGGCACCTACGGGCAGTCGGCTCGGATGCTCGGCGAACGCACCGCGCAGCTGCACGCACGCTTGGCCGCCGATCCGGGCGACGCCGCGTTCGCGCCCGAGCCGTTCACCTCGATGTACCAGCGCTCCATGTACCAGTCGATGACCGACCTCACGCGCCGCGTGCTGCGACTCCTGGAGCGCCGTCGCGCGCACCTTCCCGAAGCGTATCGCGACGCCGCGAGCGCGGTGCTCGACCAGCGCGACGCGCTGCTGGGCCGCTTCGAGGTGCTCAAGAAGCGACGCATCGACGCCATGCGCATTCGCTGCCACGGCGACTACCACCTGGGACAGGTGTTGTACACGGGCAAGGATTTCGTGATCATCGACTTCGAGGGCGAGCCCGCGGCCTCGCTGACCAGTCGGCGCTTGAAACGCTCTCCGCTGCGCGACGTCGCCGGCATGTTGCGCTCGTTCCACTACGCCGCGCACACGGGGCTCGTGCATCGCCCGGTCCAGGACGGGCTCCACTCGACGATCGCTCCGGACGCGAACGCCTGGCTCGAGCGCTGGGCAACGTACTGGTCTGCGTGGATCGAGACCATCTATCTGGAGAGGTACCTGGAGACCTTGCGCGACACGGATCTCGTCCCCGCGGACGCCGCGGACCGGGCCGCCCTGCTCGACGTGCATCTGCTGGAGAAGGCGATCTACGAGCTCGGGTACGAGCTCAACAACCGTCCGGATTGGGTGGGCACCCCGGTGCGGGGTATCCTGCGCCAGATGGAACGTGAACACACGCATCCCCGCGCCACGGCCAGCGACCCGGCGCCCGACTCCACGGAGGTGGAATCCGATGACGAAGCCTGAGGGCACGATGACGAAGGACACATCACGGTTCTCGGCCGACGATCTGCACTGGTTCAACGAGGGGCGTCACTTCCACCTGCACGAGAAGCTGGGCGCACACCCGATGACCGCGGACGGCGTGCAGGGTGTCTACTTCGCCGTCTGGGCACCCAACGCCCGACGCGTGTCGGTGTTCGGCGATTTCAACGGTTGGGACAAGACCCGCCACGTGTTGCGCAGCAAGAGCCCGAGCGGCGTCTGGGAGGGCTTCGTCGCCGAAGCGCGCGTCGGCAGCATCTACAAGTTCTACATCGAGTCGGCCCAGCACGGCTACAAGGTCGACAAGGCCGATCCCTTCGCCTTCCGCGCCGAGGTGCCGCCGCGCACCGGCTCCATCGTCGCCACGCTCGACTACACGTGGAACGACCGGGAGTGGATGGCCGGCCGCGGAGGACATCAGAACATCCATGCACCCATGTCGATCTACGAAGTGCACCTGGGCTCGTGGATGCGCGTCCCGGAGGAGGACAACCGCTCGCTCGGCTATCGCGAGATCGCGCCCAAGCTGGCCGAGTACGCCGTGCGCATGGGATACACGCACGTGGAGTTCATGCCCATCATGGAGCACCCGTTCGGAGGCTCGTGGGGCTACCAGTGCACGGGATACTTCGCGCCCACCGCGCGCTTCGGCTCGCCCCAGGACCTCATGTTCTTGATCGACACGCTGCACCAAGCCGGCGTCGGCGTCATCCTCGACTGGGTGCCGTCGCACTTCCCGTCGGACGAGCACGCGCTTGCCTACTTCGACGGCACGCATCTGTTCGAGCACGCCGATCCGCGCCAGGGCCATCATCCAGATTGGCACAGCGACATCTTCAACTACGGCCGCCACGAGGTGAGGAGCTTCCTCATCAGCAGCGCCTTCCAGTGGCTGGAGCACTACCACGCCGACGGCCTGCGCGTCGACGCGGTGGCATCGATGCTGTACCTCGAC
>JBFJHN010000187.1:0-5620 GCA_041613275.1 Candidatus Krumholzibacteriia bacterium
CTTTCGGCTTCGGGCGTCGAAATCGCTCGTCTAGGAAGGATCGTGGAGAACATCCTCGTCCGCTCTCGAGAACGCGTCAAGAGACAGCGGCAGGCATCTCTGCGTCCTGGCCCTCGGGATGGCGGGCGATCGGGGTCGGGCCGAGCAAGGCGAACGGAGAGGGTTCGAAGCGGGTTTACATAATCCTTCTTATGCGCCAACGCCGGCGGGGTCCGCACGGGTCGCGGAGCCCCACCGGCGCGTTCTCGCCTGCTCTAGCGTACGAGCTTGGTGACGGCGGTCAGCTGGTCGGCGCGCAGGCCCTTTTCGCGTCCTGCAGCGTTGAGGCTCTCACGGACGCCATTCATGGCCGCCGGGCTGAGGTTGTAGCCCTTCAGCGCGCTCTGGAGCTCTTGGCTCTTGTCGACCTTGTAGCCACCGGTCTTGGCGACGCTGTGGTACAGGCCCATTTTGACGTTCTTGATGCCGTCCTTCCCGAGGGCCTGGGATGTCGCGGCGTTCGCCGCGAGCTTGTCCCCGAAGCTGTGCGTCAGCGCCGAGACGCCTTTCTGAGCTCCCAGCTGGCCCCAGAGACCGCCGCCGACGTTCGGGGTTCCGGCACACGACATGACGAACGCCGCAACCAAGCTGAGGGCTACGATGGATCTCTTCGAAGCAAACACGGCAAGGAACCTCCAAAAAAGGGTTTGTGAGGGAACCGGCGGGCATTCTCGTCGCGCGGTGCGCGCGTGTCAAGAACGTCCAGACGATCGGGTGCTCTTACGGCGAAGGGTATCTGTCGCTCTACGGACGTTTGCTCGCGCCATCGCCGCGGCAGTGCGTGAGGTTCAAGATGCGTAGCAGCATCGCAGGGCATGCGCGGGGACGTGACGGGTCAGTTGATGGGGACGCGTTTGGCGTACTCGCCGAGAACGGGGAGCTCCCAGCGTTCGCCGCTCAGTGCCTCGACGAATCCCCACACGGAAAGTCCTACGGCGAGAAGACCGGCCGCGAGCTTGAAGAGGATCATGATGATGGCACCGAGCACCGGGATGGTGCCGAGCGTGGCGTCGAGGATGAACGAGAGGACGATGAGCGTGATCTCGACAAAGCAGAGCGCGAAGCCCTGACGCGCGTGAAAGCGCACGAAGTCGTGTCGCCGATGCGCCTTCACTTCGTAGAGCACGAAGAAGCAGACGATGAACAGATATGACGCGGCCGCCAGCCAGCGCGAGACGTCGTCCAAGGGGGCGTCCTGCACCTCGTCGCGTTCGTCGTCGCTCGTCTGGATCGGCGTCGATTCTGGATCCTCGACGTGGTCGTGCATCGTTCTGCTCCCCTGCGCATGTCCCCTGCACGTGTCGGGCCACGCTAACGTGATGATGTCAGGGCGTCGGCTTGGCGTCCGTTTCTGGCGGCGTCGCTTCGGCCGGCGCGTCACCCTCCGGTACGCTGTCGGTCGAAGGCGCGGGCGGCTCGGGCACACGCCCCTCGCCCACGGCGTTCAACGCCACCTCGAGAGCCGCAAGCTGGATGCGCGCCGTGCGCGCCTGGGCCCCGTCCTTGGCGATGACGCGCTCCAGAACGGCCTTGGCGCGGTCCGACAGACCGGCCAGCTCGTAGGCGCGCGCCGCGTCCAGGAGCGTGGGATCGACCAGCTCCTCGGGCGACTCGGCGGCCAGATCCTCGTAGAGCTGCCCGGCCTCGGCGAAACGTCGCTGGCCCTCGAGACTCGCCGCGAGACCGCGCTTGGCAGCGTCTTCGAAGAAGGGCTCCTTGCCGCTTTCGTTCAAGTAATCCCTGAAGGCACGCTCGGCATCGACGAACACGCCGAGCTGCAGCTGCGATTTCCCGCGCACGTACGCCGCGATTGCGGCGCCGCGCGAACCCGGATACTGCGTGCGAATCGCATTCGACTGGTCCAGCGCCGGCTGGAACTGCCCGTTCGTCATCAGACCGATGGCCTGAACGGCGAGGATGTCGGATGTCTCGGTCTTCGTACTCTGCCCGCGACCCCACATGACGAGCAGCACGATGCCCACAATCAGCGCCGCTCCGACGCCCAGCACCATCGTGGCGTTGGCGTTCACGTACTGCGTCGCTCGTGTCGTGAAGTTGAGCAACGGATCCTGCTTCAACGTTTTGCGATCAATCTTCCGCGCTGATCGGGCCAAGCTGGACAACCTCCTGACAACAAAGCTCTTAGGTCCAAACCGCCCGACACGATAGCACTCCAGGCGACGCTGAACAAGAGCGGGGGAATTCACCCTTGACACCGGGAGCGCCACGGTCGGAAGGTCGCGGGCGAGGGGGAAAGGGAGTGGAGGTCGGCCGTGAAGCACCTCCGCCGGGTCCAGGACGGTTCGGCGACGACGTGGCGCTGCCAGGCGCAGCGCTCGGATGTCCGTCGTGGGCTGATCTCTGCGCGCTCCCTGTCCGCTCTGGGGGTCTCTGCCCCATCATCGCAACGCTCCTTACTCGCACCTCGACGCAGCATCGATTTGAGAGGCGGGCCCGAGACCGGGTCGCGCGCCCTGCGACACCTCCGCACGCGTGCGGGGGCGGACGCCGGTTCGCTCCGCATGAGCCCATGTGGATCGGAGCCGGTGGATGAAGCGTCCTGCAGCGTGTAGGGATTGTGGCGCCGTCCCGAATGCGGGAGGTTGTCCCCCCTACCAACCGTGTCCGGGCCCGCCTTCTTCGAACGCGTGGCTCTGCGAAGAGCCTCGTGCGCCGTAGCGTTTGACCTGTGGCGTGACCGATTTGCACGTGCGCGGCGTGCATGCGCGTGAGATCCTCGCTCGTGTTCGGGCGCAGACGAAACTGACTTTCGCCCACCGGGACTTGCGCTTCACGCACGTGTGGATTACCATTCTTGGGTCAAGGCCTGCTTGCCCGTTCTTTCTGCAGTCACTTGCCTCAAAGGTTCTGGATGCTGGACTGATACTGGGACCGACCAGAATCGCTCACGACTAGCCCCTGAAACAAGTCGGTCGGACTTGAAGGCTCTTTGGAGCCGGGCTGGTCGTTGTGTTTTTCCAGAAGAACCTTGGGTGAGATGCAGACTCGTCCTGGAATATCTCGCGGTTCACGAGCGCGCTTGCGCGCCGGCGAAACCGCTCCTCTGCGCGGGACGAGCGCGCGTTTCTCCCGAAATGTCGAGTGGGTTCGATTGCCGGAGCCGTTCCACCCGGTTGCGTGCACGTACTCGACGCGCGCTGCGGAGCACCTTGCCGCAGCGTGCGACGATCGCTCTCGGGTACGTGCAAGTCATCGGCTGACCGTTCCATCCTCCGCCCCTGCGCTGCCACGTCGACTGGAGCTGCTCCAGGGCCCTGGGGCGCAAGCGCTTCGGAGTGACGTGGGGCGTCTAGCCGGGCCGACGGAACCAGCGTTCGGTGCGGCGGCGTCGATGGCATCGAACCCCCCCACCCTTCGAAGTGTCCACGCACGCCGGTCGCCTTCGGGTCGGCGTCGCATGGTGCACACCATGTTGGGGTCGAGGTCCGTCATCGGATCGGGTGTGGGCGTGGTGGCTGATAAGAACGGGCAGGCTACGGTCGCCACGGAAACATCTCGTCCTGCGCACCTTCGGGTGTTGCGACGCGAGTTGCCGGTCTGAGAAGCGGTCTCGACCCCTTCAGCGTTTCTCCGCACGCGCCGCGCGGCACGTTGTCCGCGGCGCTTTTCTTCGCGTGTCGCATCATGCGGTGACCCACGCGCTGCCCGAAGCGGGCGCCGATCAAGCGCCTGCGGCTCCATGCGCGGCGTCCACGAAGTCGCGCAGCTTCGCGACGTCCAAAGCACCCTTCGTGCGCACACCCGAGCACACGTCGACCGCGTACGGGCGCACGACCTCGATGGCGCGCGCGACGTTCGTGGCGTTGAGGCCGCCGGCCAGGAACACCGGAACGCCTGCGCTCTGGCAGATGCGCCGGCTCCACTCCCAGTTGTGCACGCGGCCGGTGCCGCCGAGCTCCTTGACCGCGGCGCTGGGATCGCCCGAATCGAGAAGCAGCGCGTCCACGTGCGGCGCTAGGGTCTGTGCTTCGGCGATCGAGTCCTCGCCGGTCACGTGCACGACCTGAACGCGCCCGATGCCCGGCAGATCGCGTCGCAGCGACTCGTGCGTTCCCGGCTGCGGGCGATCGCACAGCTGCAGCGTGTTGACGGCGCAGCGGCGCTGCTGCGCGACGATGCTCGGCGCGTCGGTGCGGCTGGTCAGAAGAAACGATCCAACGCCGGGCGGGATCGCAGCCGCGATCTCGATGATGCGTGATTCGGGGATCACGCCGGGGCCGCTGGGCATCTCGGAGACGAGCCCCAGGGCCGCTGCGCCGTGGGCGAGCGCCATCTCCGTCTCGTCACGGCTCTGGATGCAGCAGATCTTGATGCGAACGGCGCGCATCGCCCTCCCCCGCGCGGTCGACGCAACCTTCGTGTCCGGCTCTGCGTGCAGCATACTGCAGGGGCGCGCGGCCTGACGGCCGGGGTGCGCGCTCGCCGCAGCCTTCCAGGCGCCGGCGCGAGCTTTCAAACCTTCTCGCGAGCCCACGCGTCCAAGAAACCAGGAGCAGGCCGATGGCGGCACAGCCCAAGCGGGGACGGACCCCCGAGAGCCCCCCGGATACGGAAGCCCCGTCGGGGGCGCCAGAGCGCGGCGCCCGGCGCTGGCTCGACGTGCCGCCGGAGATCATCGAGGGAGTGCGGCGGCGTGATCTCGACGCTTTCGAGGCCCTTTACCGTGTCTGTGTCGACCGCGTGCGTGCGCTTTGTACGCGCTTGTGCGGCAACCGCGAGCGCGGTGAGGATCTCACCCAGGAGGTGTTTCTGCGTGTCTGGGAGCGCATCGAGCACTTCGAGGGACGCAGTCACTTTTCGACCTGGCTCTACCGGGTCGCGGTCAACCGGGTCACCGACGCGCTGCGCAGCGAGATGCGACGTGAAGCGCGTGAGACGAGCGCAGAAGACCTCTCGCAGGTGCCGCAGCCGCGCGCGACGCGCGGGCGCCGCATCGAGCCCGTCGACCTCGAGCGCGCGCTCGCTTCGCTGCCTTCGGGCGCACGCCTGGTCTTCGTGCTGCACGACGTCGAGGGCTATCGCCATGCAGAGATCGCTGCGATGACAGGCGTCGCCGTCGGCACGTCGAAAGCACAGTTGCACCGCGCGCGGCGCATGCTGCGCCAAAGCTTGCGCGACGAACGGAACGGATGACGATGCGCGACGACACCAACGCCAGATTCAATGCCGACCACGAGCACGTTCGGCTGCAGCTGGACGACTACGTGGATGCGGCGTTGACGGACGCGGAGCGTGCGCGCGTCGAGGCGCACCTCGAGTCGTGCGAGGCTTGTCGCACCGACGTGGACGCGCTTCGCGACTTGCTCGAGGCTGCGCGCGCGTTGCCGTCGACATTGCAAGGACACGATGCCTGGCCCGACCTCGAAAAACGGATTCGCCAGCGTCCGGTGTTGGTCGGGACCGGTGGGCAGCCGTCGCACGCGCAGGGGGTCCCTCTGCGAAGCTGGGCTTCGCGCTGGGAGCTCACGCGAGTTGCGGCGGCTGCCGTGATCCTCTTGGCCGTGGGCTGGAGCGTGTGGTCGATGCGCTCGACGCGCGGCCCGGACGAGGTCTCCCCCAC
>JBFJHN010000188.1:0-5615 GCA_041613275.1 Candidatus Krumholzibacteriia bacterium
CTCGTACTTGTAGGTCCAGCGGCCGTAGTACAGGCGGCGCGTGCCGGCGAACATCTCGGGATCCCAATCGGGATCGTTGTTCAGCATCAGGAGGATCTTGTCGTTCAGATCGGCGCCCTTGTAATCGTCCCAGTTCTCCTCGGGCGCTGTGATCCCGTAGCCCACGAAGACGATCTCGGCGTCGTCGATGCCAACGCGTTCTTCCTGCACCCCGCTCGAGGCGATGTATTCGTCCCACCAGGCCAGGTCGAGTGTTTTGTCCCCGGCGCGCACCGTCCACGTCTTCGGCATGTGTGAGGTGATGCCCACCAGGCCGAGCTGCTGCTGCCACGTCCCGCCCGGAGAGCCGGGCTCGAAACCCAGATCGCGCAGGAAGTTCCCGATGGTCTCACGCGTGCGCCGGTCGCCTTCGGTGGAGGGGCCGCGGCCTTCGAAATCGTCGGACGACAACGTCTCGATCACGCTGTGCAGCGTGGCGACGTCGATGGCTTCGGCGGCGTCCTGCGCGCCGGGCGGCAGCTCGAACTGCGGCGCGCCCTGCGCGCCATCACCCGCCGTCGCGGCGTCGCCGCTCTCGCTCGACGGACCGCACGCGAGACCGCAAGCGAGCGCAACGGACGCGAGCCTGCATGTCGACGCAAACATCCGGCTGAAACGCGGGTTCATTGCGAGCCTCCTTGGGGACGTCCACGTCGGACGCGCGAGCGCGTCGCCCGCCGCGGTTCCGCAGCGCGGGGTTCGATGAGCGTAACGCGATGACGCTAATCCAGGCGCCGCGCCGGAGTCCAGAGCTTGGAGCGTTGAGGGGGAAGGGAGGCGCCGGGTCAGCGTACGCCGGAGTCGCGCTCGAAGTCGAGCGCCAGCAGTCGCGGGCGCTCCTGCCACTCGACGAGGACGAAGCGCGGCTCGGGGATCTCGAGCTGGTTGCCATCCAGGTCGACGCGCAGGCTGTAGCTGGTGACCGGGATCGAGCCACCCGTGAGCAGGGAGTAGTCGTAACGGCGCACGTCGGTTCCGAGAGCCACGAACTCCGCCGTGCGCAGGTTCGCACCGGCAACGCCCACCTTCTGGGCGCGCTCGAACTGCGCGCGCTGCGCCTCACGTTCGCGCGGGCGCACGCTCGATCCCAGGTAGCTCTGCTGCGCCTGGAACGCACCGATGTCGTTCTGCTGCATCATGATGTCGGCGGGAGTGATGGTGATGCGATAGAAGGTGTCCCAATCGCCGTCCTGTAGCGCTTCGAACGCGCGTTCGACGAGCCGTTCCTCGGGTGTCGAGCGCGAGCATCCGGCGACGAGCGCCAGGAGAATCGTCAGGCACATACGCGCGAAAAGTTGCACCGCTGCTCCCCGGTCTCGCGTTGCGCGGAGTGCGGAGTTGCACGGGCACGAAGCTTCCGCACGACGCAGGTGCGGATCCGTGCAGCAATTCCCATGCTTGCGTTGTGGCGTCGTCTGGAGGGAGAAGCCGCGCCAGGCGTTTCACCCGAGGTTCGGGGCGTCGACGAGCTCGGTGCGTTTGCCGTCGCGCACGGCGTACTGGAACCCGGGCTGCACGCTGAAGGCACCGAGGGCGCCGCTTCGGCTCACGGCCAGGTAGCCCACCTGAAGGTCGGGAATGTCGCGGACGAGTCGCACCACGCGCTCGATGGCGTCGCGGCAGGCTTGCTGTGGAGAACGCCCCGCACGCATACGCTCGACGATGAAGCTCGCGCCGGCGGTACGAATGACCGCTTCCCCGTGACCCGTGGCGCAGGCACCGCCCACCTCGTCGTCAACGTACAGCGCTGCTCCGATGATCGGCGAGTCGCCGACGCGACCGTGGCGCTTCCACGCCAGACCGCTCGTCGTGCAAGCTCCTGCGAGCGCGCCGTGCGTGTCGAGCGCCAGCATGCCGATGGTATCGTGCTGATCGGCGCGCACCGGCTCGGAGGTGTTTTCGAGTTTCCATTGGCGCCATGCGGCCTCGGCCTCGGCGGTGAGCAGGTTCTCCTTCTTGAAGCCCTGCTCGAGCGCGAACTGCAGTGCTCCGCTGCCGACGAGCATCACGTGTGGCGTTTCCTCCATGACTCGGCGCGCCACGGAGATCGGGTGCTTGATGTGCTGCAGAAAGGCGACCGCGCCGCAATGTGCCTGGCCGTCCATGATGCACGCATCCAACGTCACGTGTCCGTCGCGGTCGGGCAGCCCGCCGTAGCCCACCGACGAGACCTTCGGATCCGCTTCCGACACGCGCACGCCGCGCTCGACGGCGTCGAGCGCCGTGCCGCCGTCTCCGAGCGTGCTCCACGCGGCCTGGTTCGCGGCCGTGCCGTGCGACCACGTCGAGATCACCAATGGCGCGCCGACGCGTCGCGGCGCGCGGTCCTGAGCGCGTGCGTGCTGCGGTTGCGTTCCAACCAAGCCGAGCGCGGGCACGCCGAGAAGCGAGGCACGCAGAAAGTCGCGTCGATTGGGCATGGGATCTCTCCGGCTTGGGGACAAGGGGTGGTGACGGCGCAGCCGGGGCTGGCGGTCGTGGGTGAAGCTCGTAGTTTAGTCGAGCACGCGAGCGACGACCACTCCGGCGATGCGACAAGTGCGCCAGTGGGGCCTGCTTACCCGGCACGCTTGCGTTTCGGTGGAAAAGTCACATCTTTCAATTCACCCGTTCGCGGGGCCCTCCGTTCTTGCTCGTTGGAGGTGAGGTGTGTGCGCCGACGCACCTCCAGGACGTTCCTGCGTCCGGCGTTCGTGCTCGCGACGCTGCTCCCGGTGGATCGCATGATCCCACCCCCCGCCGCCGCAGAGTCCGATCGCGCAATATTGTTCGCCGACGCGCCGATGCGTGCGGACTTGTCGCCGCGACAATTACGCTACGCCGAAACCATTCTGTCGTTGCCGGGCGTCGAAGACGTGCGCCTGGTCGTCGTCCGCTCGGACTTCATGCACGACACGCGACTCGTGCTTCCGCTCGAGGCGTGGGCGCCAGCGCGCTCTGTCCAGCGACAACGCATCGAGCTGCAGGGCGACCGCAAGGTCTGGGTGGGCGCAACAGACGCAGAGGAGCTCGTGGTGCTGGTGGAGAACGCCGGCACGGTCACGGGCATCTTCGAACTCGAGCATGCGTCGTACCGATTGATGCCCCTGGGCGGAGGGCTGCACGCGCTGTGGCGCGTGGGAGAGGGAAGTGGGGAGGGAGCGGGGTGCGAGCAGGTTGCGTGGTCTCCGCGCTACGGTACGACCGCGTCCAAAGCACGCGCGCAGCCCGAGGTCGCGCGGCCCGCCCGCAGCGCATCGTTCGATCCCCTGCACGAGATCACTTCGGAGATCGTGGTCGTCGAAGTTCTAGTCGCATACCTCGAGCCCGCGTCCCAGCTCACACCCGACTTCAAATCCCATGTCGCCTTGCTGATCACGTGGGCCAACGAGGCGCTCGCACACAGCGGAATTGCCGAAGCCAGCCGAGGCCCGCTGCCGGTTCTGCGCTTGGCGGGCGTCGTGCGCCTCGACTGCGAAATCTGTCAAACTCCGACGCTCGGCAACGCTCAGCTCCTGAAGTGGTTCGCCGATCCCGACGAGGGCGCGATGGACGCCATTCATCTCGAACGCGATCGCCTGCAGGCCGACGTGTGCGTTCTCATGACCGGGATCGATCGCCCCGGGAACAGCGGCGTCGCCGTTTCGGGGCGCCCCTCCCCCGAGAAAGCCTTTTGTCTGGTGGAGACGCCGTTCAGCTTGACGCGTGCCTACATCATGGCTCACGAGATTGCGCACCTGTTCGACGCGCAGCACGAGGGCGGCGCGCAGGGTGCCGAGCTGTACGCTCGAGCGTTCTGTCACAACGATCGCAACCCCGAGAGCCGCTTCTGGACCATCATGTGCACGTTGAGCTCGAATCGGGCGCCGTACTTCTCCAATCCAGCGCTGACGTTCGTCACCGCCGAGTCCGATACGCTGAACATGGGCGACTCGCGCCGCAACAACGCGCGGCGCATCGGAGAGACCGCGGTGCGGGTGGCCAGTCATCGCGGACGCAACGTCGTGCCGGTTGTCGTGCACGATCTCGCCGCGCGCTCCGGCGACTCCGAGGTCACGCTGACGTGGCGTCTCTCGAGCACGGCCGTGGGCGACCTCGCGGGTGTGCACGTGCTCCGTGCGCCGGACGCGGCGGGACCGTACGTGGAGCGCACGCACCAGGCGCTCGTGCCCGCCGAGCGCATGCGTTTCCAGGAGCGGTTCGAGCCGGCGTTGGACGCCGTGTGGTACAAGCTGGCGCTTGCGGGGATCGAAGGCTCCGTTGAGTTCGCGGGTCCCATCCGTGTTGCGCGCGGACCCTTGCGGACGTTTCTGGAAGCGCCCGTCGTGCGTGAAGATGCCGTGCGCGTGCACTTCGGGATCGGGCCTGACGCCACCCGCGTGGATCTCGCCGTCTACGACGTGCGGGGCCGGCTCGTGCGCGCGTTGCACGAGGGCGAGCTGCGGCCGGGAACACGCATCATGACGTGGAACCGCCGGCACGCACGGGGCGCGCCGGCGGCGCAGGGAATCTACCTATTGCGTTTGCGAGCGGAGCCGCGGCTCGTCGTGCGCAAGTTCGTCCTGCTCGACGCGCCCTGACGGCCACGTCCGCGCGTCGCCCTCGCCTCAGCGCGAGGGTGCTGCCACCGCGCGCACCGCGGTTTGATCCAGCTTGTAGCAGATCACCGACATCGGTTCGGCGTCGACCTCGAAGTCGGCGTCATCGTCCTCTTCGGACTCGCGACCGAACATCGCACGCTGCGCGGCGGCGAACTCCTTGATCACGAACAGACGGCCTCCCGCCAGGACGAAGCGATCCTCTTCATGCTCGCCTTCGCCCTTGAGCGCCACGCGCTGGATGTAGCGCCCGCTGGGATCGAAGATGTCGAACCAGCCCAACACGCCGTCGGGCAGGTCGCGCGTGCCGCGACCGGAGAGCACCCAGAGGTTGCCGTCCTCGGCCACCGCCAGCCACTCGATGGCGCGTTCGCGGTCGGCGATCTCGAACTCGGGGTCCATGCGGCGGCCGCCGCGTCCGCGCATTCGGATGGCGCCGCTCAGCTCCTTCTTGCGCTCTTCCATGCGCTCGGAGCTTCGCATCAGCGGCTCGTACTCCAATTCGATGATGCGCGCGACCTGGCCGTCGGGGGCCCAGACGTGCACCTTCCAGCTGCGGTCGAGCGCCGCGTACACGTTGCCTTCTGGACCGACCGTCCACGGGAAGCCCATGCCGTCTTCCTGGATCACCATGCGCGCCATGCTCGTCGTCGATGTCGTGGCGTGATAGCGCGCCGCTTCCTTGCCCTGCGCATCGAGTCGCACGAGCGCGCCCGTGCGCTCGAAACCGCTGTCGGTGCGCCGGAAGTTGCGGCCCGAGACCACCATCGAGCCGCCGCGATAGTCGCCGCGCTGCACGAAGCGGAAGCCGCCGTCTTCGGGGCTCGGCAGCTCGAGCGGCTCGGCAGGGTCGCCTTCGGGTGTGAGCATCACCAATCGGCTTGGCGCCCCCTGGACCACGCCGATGTTGCCGTCGGGATCGAAGAACAGACCGGTGGGCCGACGGAACTCGCCCGGCCCTTCGCCTTCACGACCAATCGTGCGCAGGTACGCGCCGTC
>JBFJHN010000189.1:0-5601 GCA_041613275.1 Candidatus Krumholzibacteriia bacterium
GCCAGGAGGAGGTTCTGCAGGCTTCGACGCGAGTTCAGGCACAGGAGCACGGCGAAGAAGGCCAGGTAGAAGGAATAGTGACGCGCGAGCGCGACCATCTGGGGGAAATACACGTCGCCGAACACGACGCCCGCCGTCGCCGCCGCGACGATGGCCAGGAGAAAGATCGCGATGGCACCCGCCAGGGGCGTGGACACGCGGCTCTTCAGGGTGCGCACCTCGTTCGAGGTGAAGAAGAGTCCGAACATGAGCAACAGGATCGCCTGCCCGAGGAGAAGCCTCCACGGCTCGAGCCAGCGCAGCTCGGGGACGAAGTGGTACAGCGAAACCGTGGGGATGGCACCGTAGTGGGTGATGAACGCAGTCGTCCCCACGATCAGCACGATCCCCATCTCGCGCCGCCAGTAGACCAGCAGGAAGGCGATCGCCGTGACGGCCATGAACAGGACGTCGCGGAAATCGAAGGCGAGGAACTGTGACGCGATGAATCGCGAGCCTACGACGATGATCAGGCCGAACATGGCCAACCGCGCCGTGTGGAACACACGGGCCCCGACTCGAGAGTTCTCGACGAAATCGAGAAGGGTGTCGTTCATGTTGCTGAGCATGCGCATCGACGCGGCCGCCTACGAAACGATCTTGTAGAGCAGGTCGGGAATGGCGAACTTGCGGCGGTTGAGCACCGCGCCGAGCACCCGGGCGTTGGCACCCTCGAGCAGCTCGAGACCCTTGCGGATCACCTCGCGCTTCAGGTGCTTGTAACGCACCACCATGACCACGCCGTCGACGCGCGAAGCCAGGTGGATGGCATCGGGATACTTCATCAAAGGCGGAGCGTCGATCACCGTGAAGCGAAAGACTTTGCGAAGCGACGCGGTGATGCCCATGAACTGTCCACTGCTGAAGAACGCAGCAGGCGCCACCCGCCGGGTTCCGGTGCCGAGGACGTAGAGCTGGTCGGTGTCGCCCGGCTGGATGAGAGTCGACAGGTCGCGGGGCTTGCCGTTCGCGTAGACGTCGGAGAGTCCGTTGGAGTCGTTCAGACCGAAAGTCTTGGCTGCCGTGGGATCGTGGAAGTTGCCGTCCAGGTACAGAACCGGGCTTCCCACCGTGCGCGCGAACACCCGCGACAGGTGCGTCGAAACGTAGGTGCAACCTTCGCGTTCGGCGCAGGCGACGACCATGATCGTGTGCCCCGACGCCGTGTTCGGGAAGCAGCTCTGGATCGAGTTCGCCAGGTAGCCGAACTCGCTCTCCAAACGCCGTATCGGGCGTGCCTGAGGCCCTGGCGCTTCAACGCGTGGCTCGGGGACGAGCGGGACGAAACCCGATTCCTTCTCTGCCTTGCGCAGCGCATCGAAGATCTTGCTCATGAGACGAACCTCTAGGGCGAATGCGTGCTGATCGACGCCAGATAGGGCACGTTGAGTTGCTCCTCGATTTCCTCGCGACGCCGAATCGAATGGTCCAGACCCTCTACGAGAATCGCAATCACGATGGCTGCCATCAGACTCAACAGCACCGCGACCGCGAACTTGAAACCCTTGCGTGCCTCGCGCGGGTACTCGGGAACCTGCGCGTATCCGAGCACCCGCACCTTGCTGAGCGACTGGTCCGGCTGCTCGAACGTGGTCGACTTGAACATCTGCTCGACGATATCGACCCGTTTCATGGTGCGCTGTTTGATGTCCCGATCCAGCCGGTCGATCTCGGCCTGCAGCATGGGATAGTGGCCCATGCGTTCATCGATCGCTGCGATCTTGCCCTTCAGCTCGGTTTCCTTGTCCTTCAGCTGACGGTAGATGTGCTGCTGTTGGCGTACGGCGAGCTCTTCCTCGGAGGCCAAGCGCTGCCGCAGATCCTCGAGCTCTTCTTCCTTGGCGCGCACGGCGGGATGGTTGGCCTGCAGCTGACTGCGCAGCTCACCCACCTCCGCTTGCTTGCGGAAGAGCATCTCGCGCAGCCGCTGGATCGACATGTCCTGACGGATGAACGGTGGGTGTCGGTTCGCATCGGTCACGGATTGCAAGTCGGTCTCGAGCGCCGCCTTGTCGACCTGCAAATCGTCCAGCTCGAGCGTGAGAGCGTGGCGACGCAGCGCCAGGAGCTCGATGTCCTTTTCCGGGTCGGCGACGCCGCGCTCCTGCATGTACTCGGCCAACCGACGCTGCAGTTCGTTGATCTCGCTGTCGATCTTGTCGATCTCGCGCGAGAAGAAGCTCGACTGCCCGTGACTCTGATCCACGGTGAGGTGGTACTTCTCGTACACGTCGATCAGCGTGTTGACGGCTGCGGCCGCGAACCGCGGACTCACCGAGACCAACGAGACCTCGATGACGTTGCTCTCACCGAACTTCTCGGCCCGGATGCGCTTCTCCAGATAGCTGAACAGGCGCGCAGGCTCGCTGGTGGGCAGGTCCTGGGGCGTCAGCGCGATCGCGGGACGTGTCGACTCGAAGCGATCGAAGATGAGTGGGGTCTGGGCCGAGTCGTGCGGGCGCCGCAAGCCGGACTGCTCCAGGAGCTGACGCACCGACTCCTCGAGCACGGAGATGGAGACCAGGATGTCCAGCTCCGATCCCACGTCTTCCTGCTGCCGCAGAATGGGTTCGCTGCGCACCGCTTGGATGCGCCCGCGTCGGATGAGCACCTGTGCGGTGCCCTCGTAGGTCTCGGGCGCCTGGATGACCGCCATGTACGACCAGAAGACGGCCGAGAAGAAGATGGTGCCGATCAGCAGCCAGCGGCCACACACGAGCTCGAGGAAGGTGACGAGGATCGAACGTGTCTCGCTGGTCGCTGTCGTCAGCGGTCTTCCATTGGTGTGGTTCGTCGTTGAATTCTGTTCGACCACGCGCAAGTCCTATCGATTGCTGATGCTGATGCTGCGCTCACGGAGCCTCAGGTCGTTGCCCAACACGGCCGACGTCAACACCTTGTTGACGACATCGAAGAACGAGGTAGCAAACTCGGTGAAGGTGGCGAAACGACTCTTGGGAACGAAGACGACGTCTCCCGGCTGCAGGTACACGTCGCCGGGAGTGGTGAACTCGTGCAAGCTGCCGAAGTCCAAGCGATACGCATGGTCTTCGCCGTCGGGCTCTCGTCGGACCAGGACGATCCCGGTCTCGCGCGCGCGATCCTCCATGCCACCGGCGCGCCCCAGAGCGTGGATGACGCGATCCCCGTACGCGAACTCGAAGCGCCCCGGGTTGCGCACTTCGCCAATGACGTAGACCGAGCGCTGCGCCGGATCCTTGATGTTCACGGCGATTTCGATGTTGCGGAAGTAGGTCCCCAAGCCAGTCGTGAGCTCGCGATCCAGCTCTTCGGGGGACTTCTCGAGCACATCGACCGAGCCGACAAACGGAAGATTGATCCTTCCATCTGGCGGCACGAGGAAGATTCCGGAGAGCTCCACGTTGTCGTAGGTGCGGATCTCCAGCTCGTCGCCAGGAATGATGCTCGTGCGCGTGCTACGCAGAAAGCGCTCGGGTGGAATGGGCTGTGTGGGATCCATGAGGTCGACGATGCCCGGCGGGGAACCGCCCGCACCGGCCGTCGATGCGACCCCGGGTGCGCGGCGCGCAGACCCGCCACAGGCTACGAGCGTTGCCAGCGCCGGGACCACCCAGAGCGTTGCTCGCAAGCGGCCCCTGAATCCGAACTGCATTGCGCTCCGCATCGTGGGTTCCCGGTCGGCGGCGCCTCCGGCGGACTTCGACTGTTCGAGGAGGGTTTTCGTTTCGCGCGAAGCGGAACCCTGGAAACGGGGGCGTGTCCCAGGGAACGAAGACCGAAGCGAACGACTCCTCAGCGCACATTGCCCTGGCAGGCCGGCAGGCTCCGCAACTCCAAGCCATTGCGCCGAATAAAGGACCCGGAGATTCTATCACCGTGGGCCCGGAGGCGACAACCGAGCCCCCGGGCCTGCGGCCGTCACCGGAACGCCCCATCGGACGCCGCTCAGCGCTGCAACCCGTTGTCGCTGGGATCGTTCCTACGTCGGGTGCGGTCGGCGCTCAGGGCCGGTCGGCTCGTCGCGCCACGGCCCGAGCGGGCTCGGTGGAGAGCGTGGCCTGCAGCTGTTCGACGCGGCGGAGGCTGTGCGGATGGCGCGCCAATTCGCGGTTCTTGCCGTTCAGCTGCGTCACCAGGAAGACGCTGACCACGACGTAGAGAGCAGGAACGGCGAAAGGCAGATACCTGCGCGCGCCGCGGTGGGACAGCAGCTGGTGTGCGTACATCGAGCCTGTGGTCAGGAGCACGCAGAACGCCAGCGACACCAGGTACAGAAAGCGCAGGTTCAGCCAGTCGTCCGGATAGCGGAAGAAGGCGAACGGTATGATGAGCACGTACATCCAGGCGATATAGAACCGAATGGTTCGACTGCCGAACACGAAGCCGAAGATCGTGTAGGACAGGATGGTCAGTCCGACGCAGAAGCGCAGGAACGGTGCGACGGCATAGATCGCCTTCACGATTGCGGGCGACTTGTCCAGCAGCTCCGACTGTTGCAGCGGAAACACCATGAGGATCAGATAGCCCGGCAGGTTACGCACGAACGAGCCGGCGCTTCCGAGCGAGCGACCGCCATCGAAAAAGACCTCTTTGGCGAACACGGAAATGGCGGCGACCACGAAGCACACGATCAGGTTGGTATGGAGGATGGGGCGCTGGCGCTCCGGCCGGAAGAAGATGTTGTAGAACAACGCGCAGGCCAGCACGCTGAACGTACCCCCCTTCATGAACAAGCTCAGCAGGAAGACGACGAAGAACCCGAAGGCATACACGCCCACGGGACGTCCCGCATTGGTCTTCTCGTTCTGCACGTAGAGCAGCGTCGCCAGCAGGCACGTCGTCGCGTACAGGAGGCTCGAGATGCCGCTTGCAAAGAACAGGTTCTTGCCGTAGCTGCCCACGGCGAGAACGAACAGCAGGGCGGCCACGAAGGCACCGCGACGATCGTGCAACAGCGACTGCACCAGCAGAAACGCCAGATAGGCGTTGACGATGTGCACGATCAGGTTGACCAGGTAGTAGGCGCCAGCGTCCATGCCGAACAGCCGGAACTCGATGGCGAAGAACGGGTTGACGGGATAGCCGCCCGCCAGGCTGGGGCGGAAGGCGATGGGCAAGTCGCCGCGCGCGTGGGCTTCGGCCGCGGTGCTGAGCGCGTGAAAGTCTTCAGGGCTCCAGAAGCCCGTGTTGAGCCCTTGCGCGAACAGCAGAACTCCTGCGCCAGCGAGCGCGGCGAGCACGGCAGCGTGCGCGCTCCAGGATGTCCGTGTCGAGGCGTGCATGCAGGGATCCGACTTTCGACGAAGATCGCAGGCGCGAGAAGCGATTGTAGCGCATCGTGCGACGACCTCCAACCGAGGCGGAGTGCGGGCAGATGAATCACGGCGAACGGTGGTGGCGGGGGGACGTGCCTAACGCGAGCGCATCGCGGCGCGCTCGAGCGGAACGACCTGGGAAGGTGCGTCGGCGGGCGGCGTCGTCAGCTGCGCGGTCGGCACGACCGCCGACGGAGCTTCGAGGCTTCGCATGAACGTCATGAAGCGGATGCCCAGCTCCTGGGGATCGTTGGTCGAGCGCAGC
>JBFJHN010000190.1:0-5596 GCA_041613275.1 Candidatus Krumholzibacteriia bacterium
AGATGTACTGGCTCTTCCCGTACCCCAACACCATGACGCTCTGGCCACAGTTCCGCAGCCCGCTGGTCTGGGACGTCTTTGCGGTGTCCACCTACGCGCTGGTCTCGCTGATGTTCTGGTTCGTGGGCCTGATTCCCGATCTGGCCACGTTGCGGGATCGCTCGCGCAATCTGTTCGCACGGAAGTTCTACGGCTTCCTCGCCATGGGCTGGCGAGGCTCGTCGGCGCACTGGCACAACTACGAGAAGGCCTACGTGCTGCTGGCGGCGCTTGCGACGCCGCTGGTCATCTCGGTGCACACGGTCGTCAGCTTCGACTTCGCGGTGAGTGTCATCCCGGGCTGGCACGCCACGATCTTCCCGCCGTACTTCGTTGCCGGCGCCATCTTCGCCGGGTTCGCCATGGTGATCACGTTGGCGGTGCCGCTGCGCGCTGCATTCGGTCTGCACGACTTCATCACCGCGCGTCACCTGCGCAACATGGCCAAGATCATGCTGGCCACCGGGTTGATCGTGACCTACGGCTACGCGATGGAGCTGTTCTTCGCCTGGTACAGCGCCAACCCGTTCGAAAAGTACATGGTGCTCAACCGCATCACCGGGCCGTACCGCATCCCGTGGTATGCGCTGATCGCGTGCAATGTGGTGGCCACACAGTTTCTGTGGTTCCCGCGCATCCGCCGCTCCCCGGTGGGCGTGTGGATCGTGGCCATGTTCATCAACGTGGGGATGTGGCTCGAGCGCTTCATCATCGTCGTCACCAGCTTGCACCGAGACTTCCTGCCATCGTCGTGGGATCAGTACGCCGGCACGCGCTGGGACTGGGCGACGCTGGTGGGCAGCATCGGACTGTTCCTTTCGCTCATGTTCCTGTTCATCCGTTTCTTGCCAATGATCTCCATCTTCGAGATGCGCACGATCGTGCCGAAGAAGAGCGACAAGGAGACGGCGTGAAGGAAGCGCGTGCACACACCCTCTACGGCGTGATGGCCGAGTTCGACGACTCCAATCGGCTCATCGCCGGCGTCAAGGCGGCGCGCGCGGCAGGTTACTCGCGCATGGACGCGTACACGCCGTATCCGATCGAAGAGCTGCAGCACGCCTTGGGGCACGAGAAGTCGAGCCTGCCCTGGCTGGTTCTGGCAGGCGGCATCCTGGGCGCCGTTGGCGGCTTCTTCTTGCAGTACTGGACGAGCGTCGTGGCCTATCCGCTCAACGTCGGGGGACGCCCGCTCAACAGCTGGCCGTCGTTCATTCCGGTGAGCTTCGAATGCACGATTCTCGTCGCGGCGGTGGCCGCCGTCTTCGGCATGCTGGCGTTGAACGGGCTGCCGATGCCGCACCACCCCGTGTTCAACGTCCGACGATTCGCGCTGGCCAGTCGCAACCGTTACTTCCTGTGCATCGAAGCACGCGATCCGAAGTTCGATGCGCCCGAAACGGAAGAGTTCCTCTGGACGCTGGAGCCCACGCATGTGGCCGAAGTCGCCGAAACGTAGAGGCGCGTCGCCTCGAGCCGATCGCGGGCGTCGCATGGCGCTTTTCGCGGCGTTGCTCGGCCTGCTCGGCCTGGGCTGCCCTAGGCTGGACATGTACGACCAGGCGCGCTACGAGACCCAGGAGGCGAGCAGCGTGTTCCCTGACGGGGCAGCGTCGCAGCGCGCTCCGGAGGGTACGGTTGCGCGCGGCACGTTGCGCGAAGATCGCGTTCTCTACACCGGCACCATCGACGATTCCACCTTTGCGTCGGTGCTTCCTCTCGCGCTCAATCGCGCCATGCTCGAGCGCGGCCGCGAGCGCTACGGCATCTTCTGCGCCGTCTGTCACGACGCCGCCGGAAGCGGTCGCGGCATGGTCGTGCGTCGCGGCTTCAAACAGCCGGCCTCGTTCCACGAGGCCCGCCTGCGCGAGCAGCCGGTGGGCTATTTCTTCGACGTCATCACCAACGGCTTCGCGACCATGCCGGCGTATGCGGCGCAGATCGACGCCTTCGATCGTTGGGCGATCGTGGCCTACATCCGCGCGCTGCAGCTCAGCCAGAACCTGGAGCTCGAAACGTTGACTCCCGAGACGCGGCGCGAGATCGAGTCCGCCTTGCGCGACGCCGAGCGCGCGGCATCCGGGGCCACGAGCGAGGAGGCGCATTGAGCGCAACGGGGCATACGACGGCTGCGAACACCTGGCAGCCGCCGGCCTGGCTCGACGGGCTGCAGAAGCGCGTCCTGTGGGTGGGCGTCGGCGCCATCGTGCTGTCGGCAGTCGGCGCGTTCCTGTCGCCGCGCGCTTTCTACCGTGCGTACCTCGTGGGCTTCGTGTTCTGGGTCGGGATTCCTCTGGGCTGTCTTGGGATCTCGATGCTGCAGCACATGACCGGCGGCGGTTGGGGGCTCGTGGCCCGTCGCGTGTTCGAGGCGGCGGCGCGCACGCTGCCGTTGCTGGCGCTGTTGTTCGTGCCCGTCGCGCTCGGAATGCGCCAGCTGTATCCGTGGTCGCAGCCCGACGTCGTGGCGCACGACGCCATCATCCAGCACAAGCAGGCGTACCTGAACCCGACGTTCTTCGTGGCGCGCGCTGCCTTGTACTTCCTGGCGTGGTGGGCGTTCTCGGGGCTGCTGGGCCGCTGGTCGCTGCAGCAGGACCGCACCGGCAACCCCAACCTGCATCGCCGCATGCAGCTCTGGGCCTCCGTGGGGCTGGTCGTCTACATGCTCACGGCGAGCTTTGCCGGCTTCGATTGGCTGATGTCCTTGGATCCCGTGTGGTTCTCCAGCCTCTACGGCATGCACTTCGTCGTTGGTCAGGGCGCCGCGGCGCTGGCCTTCCTCATCCTTTGCGCGCGCCGCCTGGCGCAGACTCCGCCCATGTCGGAGGCCTTCCTGCCACGTCACTTCGACGACTACGGCAAGCTGCTCCTGGCGTTCGTCCTGCTATGGGTGTACATGACGTTCTCGCAGTTCTTGATCATCTGGTCGGCCAACCTGCCGGAAGAGATCACCTGGTATCTCGATCGCAACGCAGGCGGCTTCTGGTGGTGGAGCATCGCTCTGTTCGCGCTGCACTTCGTGCTGCCGTTCTTCTTCCTGATGTCGCGCCAGGTCCGCCGCGACCCGCGCAAGCTGGCGTTCGTCGCCGTGCCCGTCCTCGTCGCGCGCTGGCTGGACGTGCACTGGCAAGCCGCGCCGTCGATCGCCGACGGCAAGCCGCTCGTGCACTGGCTCGACCTGGTCGTGCCGGTGGCGATCGGGGGAATCTGGTTGGCCGCGTTCACCTGGCAGCTCAAGCGACGGGCTCTGGTCCCGCTGCATGATCCGCATCTCGAGGAGGCGATCGCACGTGGCTGATGCACCGCGCGAGCCGCACGACACCCGCGAGCCGCATGGCGACGACGCGTCGCACGAGACCTTCGATCGCGAGATCGGTGTCGGCGGCATCGTGCGCTTCGGCATCGGTCTGGCGCTCATCGTCGTCGTGTCGGGTCTGGTGACCTGGTGGATCTTCGTGCGCTTGCGCGGCGACGAAGAACGTCGCGATTTGCCGCCCTCGCCGATCGTGCAGCGCGAGGGCGTGCCGGAGATTCCCGAGCCGCGCCTGCAGACGACGCCCGAACGCGATCTCGCCATGCTGCGCGCCGAAGAGCAGCGCTTTCTGAGCACCTACGCGTGGATCGACCGCGAGCGCGGGGTCGCGCGTATCCCGATCGAACGCTCGATCGAGATCCTGCTGGGGCAGGGGTTGCCGGCGCGTGCGAACGCCGAAGCCTGGAAGCGCCCCGTGTGGCGCAACCCGACGCACGCGCGCCTGCGCACCGAGGAGGAGTCACCGTGACCGCGAGAACGCACGCCCTCATGGGGCGCCTTGGGGCCCGTGGCACCGTCCTGTACGCCGTGTGCGCGGCGATCGCATTGTGCGCGCTGCGTGTGGTTCCGGTCGGCGCCGCGAGCCGTGAGGCCGCGACGCCGGTACCCGGCCTGCCCGACGAGCTGCTCGAGGTCGCCTTCGACCAGAAGATCGGCGATCCGGTGCCGCTCGACCTGCGCTTCCGGGACGAGAGCGGTGCCGAGGTCCCGCTGGCCCATTTCTTCGGCACCCGACCCGTCGTGCTGTCGCTGGTGTACTACGAGTGTCCGATGTTGTGCAGCATGGCGCTCAACGGCCTGACGCGCAGCCTGCGCGTGGTCGATCTGGGGATCGGCAGCGACTTCGACGTGCTCACCGTGTCGTTCGATCCCGACGACACGCCCGAGCTCGCGCGTGCCAAGAAAGAAAGCTACGTGCGCCAGCTCGGCGAGCCTTCTGCCGCCGAGGGCTGGCACTTTCTGACCGGTGACCCGAGCGCGATCGACGCGCTCACCTCGGCCGTGGGCTTCCGCTACGTCTACGACGAAGACAGCGGGCAGTACGCACACGCCGCCGGAGTCGTCGTGCTCACGCCCGAAGGTGTCATCGCGCGCTACTTCTTCGGCATCGAATACGCCGCGAAGGATCTCAGGCTCGGGGTCGTCGAAGCGTCGGAGGGGACGGTCGGAAGCGTCGTCGATCAGGTGCTCCTCTACTGCTTCCAGTACGACCCGACGACGGGGACGTACTCGGCCGTCGTGCTGCGCATCGTGCGCCTCGCCGGCATCGTGAGTCTCCTGGCCTTCGCACTTCTGTTCTGGATCTTGCGGCGCCGCGAGCGTTCCGCACCGTCGGGTGACGCGCTGCCGCATGCGCCGGGAGGGGGGACATGAACGAGTCGACGTTTCAATGGATGCCGCCGCAGGCGTCCACCGTCTCCGGAGAGGTCGACGCGCTGTACCTGGCGCTGGTCGGCGTGAGCGTCTTCTTTTCCGCGCTCATCGCGCTGCTCATCATCCGTTTCGCCGCGCGCTACCGGCGTCGCTCGGCGTCGGAGGTCGGCGTCCGCATCCACGGCTCGCTCCCGCTCGAGATCTTGTGGAGCGCCATCCCGCTGGTGATTGCGCTGGGTGCCTTCGCCTGGGGCACGAAGGTGTTCTTCCGCATTTCGCGCCCCCCGGCCAACGCCATCGAGTACATGGTGGTGGGCAAGCAGTGGATGTGGAAGATCCAGCACCCCGATGGCACGCGCGAGATCAACACGCTGCACGTGCCGGTCGGACAGCCGATCCGGCTCACGATGACGTCGGAGGACACGATTCACAGCTTTTTCATCCCGGCGTTCCGGATCAAGATGGACGTCCTGCCCGGGCGCTACACGACCACCTGGTTCGAGGCCACACGGCCGGGTCGCTACCACCTCTTTTGCGCGGAGTATTGCGGTGCCGAGCACGCGCGTATGGGAGGCTGGGTCGAAGTGCTCGAGCCAACCGAGTACGAGCGCTGGCTGGCGGGAGATCGCGGGGAGACGCGGCTCGCCGCGGCCGACGAGCTGATGACCCGCTACGCCTGCACGTCGTGCCATCGCGACGATTCCACCGCGCGGGCGCCGAAGCTCGCGGGCCTGTTCGGCTCGCAGGTGCGCATGCAGGACGGAAGCTTGGTGCGCGCCGACGAAAACTACATTCTCGAGTCCATCCTCAACCCGAGCGTCAGGATCGTGGCGGGCTATCAGCCGACCATGCCGACGTTCCAGGGGC
>JBFJHN010000191.1:0-5595 GCA_041613275.1 Candidatus Krumholzibacteriia bacterium
AGCTCATCGGCCTGTACTCGTACCACTGGCCCGTGACGCAGTTCATCATTCCGGGCCAGAATTCGTACAGCTTCACGGTGGGAACCATGACGCCCAGTGCCAGTCCCATCGCAGGTGTTGCGCTCGTGGTGGTCTGGGAGGAGTTGATCCTGGAGCCGACGCGGACGGTCACCGTCATCGACGGCATGCAGCAAGTGGGAGAGAGCGGCCAGGAAACCGAGACCCAGAGCTTCACCAGCTCGACCAACGGCGCCACCGAGGTGTGGGTGTTCACGGTGAACGACGACAACAACGCCACCAACGAAACCGTGACCTACAACAACAACAACATCGGAGGCCCGCTGGATCGCAACCTCGGCTTCGACGCCAGCTTGTTGAAGATGGTCAACGTGCAGTCGGTGACGGGCACGAACTCACTCGCCATCAGCACGATCGGGGATCACATGGGTTGGATGATCGGAGCAACGTCGATCACGTGGCCGCCGGTGGGAGTCGAGGGTTCGACCTGGGGCGCGGTGAAGAACCTGTACGTGGATCCGTGAACGACGCCGACGGGACGCCGTAGCTCAGCGGTAGAGCTCTTTGACCTGCTGCCACGTGGTTTGGGAAACGGGAACCGCGGGAACCTCGACGGCGGTTGCGGCGACCATCCACCCCATCGTGTCGAAGGTCGTGGTCACGCGGAGCGCGTTGGTGCCACCGAGCGAGGTGGCGCTGAGCTTCAGCAGGCTGGCCAGCGGCCCGAGATTCTGATCGATCGGCCCGCCGATGACTGCGCCGTTGTAGGTAATCGTTTCACCGCTGCTGATCGCGTCGTCGAGCACGGTGAACAGCCAGATGTCCGTCGTTCCGTCGCCCAGGTTCTCGAAGACCGTGTCCTCGAAATCCGCGCCCTCCGGGCCGAGCTGGAGCATCCCGTCGTTCACCGTGACGATGCGCGTTGGCTCGCTCCAGTCGTGCCAAACCACAACCAGCGCAACGCCTGCAACCCGCCCGCCGCTCGGATTCCCTCCCACGACGAAGGCGTAGCCGTTCGGCCCGGGCGTGACCAAGGAAGTCACGTCCCAAGCGTACGTGTAGTAGTCCTGGTTGCCGGGGTCGAGTGCGCGGGGACCGGCGGTTCCCAGATCCACTCCGGCGAACTCGGCGTCTTGCCCGTTGGGATTCTCGATCTGACTGGCGTAGAGCGTCGCCTGCAGGACCGTCGCGGTTGCGGGGATGTCGTTGAGCGTCAACGTTCCGGCCGAGGTGAACACGTTGCCGCCCGGCGCGCCCGCCACCTCCAGTCCGAGGTTTCCCGTTTGCTGGAATGTCGTGGACATTTCCGCATTTACCAGGACCGCATTGGGTCCCAGGGCGAAGATGACGATGAACGCGAAGGGCGCTACGCGGCTCAAGGAGGAACCCCCGGGAGTCGGCACACGGACCCTCGACACTTCGTCGAGGTTCTACGGCGTACGTCCGCAAGCGTCATGCCGTGTGGCTGGACTTCCGACCACGCCACGCTCTTCCGGCGCACACCGTCTCGTTTCTGACCAGCCACGCGCTCAATTCCGATGATGCATGGCGGGGAGCCCCAAGATCCGGGCCGCTCTCGCGGCTCTGCGGGAAATCCACCCGCGGCATGGAGATTGCCGATCGTTCCGTGTCGTTCCGTGCGCGCCCGTGTGTGTCGATCGTCAGGAGCGCGCCGAGGTCCAGCGAATGGGAGTCGAAGATGGAATCGACGCGAGCTTCGAAGAACCGGAGACGCGACGGGTGGCTCGTTCCCGTGGTGCTTGCATGCGTGCTTCTGCCAAGCGTGCGGGAGGCTCACGCGCACCAGAGCCTCGGTGACCTCCTGCAGCTGTTCAGTTACAACGCCACGGTCGTGCCGGCCCCGATCGACGGTGACATTACCCCGGATCCCACACCCGACAAGTGGCGCAGCGCGCATGTGCGCAGTATCACGTTCGCCAGCCAGGACGGCTCGATCGTCAAGGACGGCACCTTGCTGCTGACCAACGATTCCAACTTCCTGTACATCGGCGTCGGCTTCAACTCCCAGTCTGCCGGCAACGTGAACTACGCTCAGGTCTACTTCGACGAAGATCACGACCATACGACCGACGGTACGAGCGTGCTGCCGGGTGAATACTTCGTGCGCATCACCGGCGCGGGCCCCTCCACCGTGACCAACGGCGGCTACTTCGGCACGCTGGGGTGGCAGAACTACTCGGTCACGCCCACCGGGCTGCAAGGTGCGGCACAGAAGCACGGTACGGGGAACCCCTCGACCTGGAACTTCGAGTTCAAGATTCCGCTGAACTCCGGCGCCGGACCTGGCGGCGAGAGCTTCCTCAGCGTTTCCAGCGTTTCCGAGGTGGGTCTCCTGATCGAGGTGAACGACGCCTCGGACGGTGTGCTGTACTGGGAGGCCACCGGACGCGACCCCCTCGATGCGTCGAGCTGGGGGGACGCAACGCTGGGCGTCGCAGACCCCGAACGCGATATCGCCGCCAGCATCGCGCTGGGACACATACCCACCATCGACGGGGTCGTGACCAGTGAAGACGCCTGGCTGCACTACACCGCATCCGTGCGCGCCGTTCAGTTCACGAACTACAACGGCACCGTTCTCAACGGCACGCTGTACGCCAAGTCCGACGCCACCGACCTCTACGTGGGGCTGGTGGTCGAAGGCGTCCCCGCCAACGCCGGCGACCGCCTGACGATCTTCACCGACCAGGACGCCATCGGCGGCGGCGATCTCGACTATTCGCTGAGCGATCTTGCGGAGCACGCCTCGCGCGTGACCTTCATCGGCACGGGAACCGGAGCACACACCGATCGTCATTTCGAGGCCACGCCGGCGTGGGCTCTCGATGCAATCCCCGACGGCTTCGGCGCCGTCACGCACACGGGAAGCGATTACGAGTTCGAGTTCCGCATCCCGCTCTCCGGCTCGGGGACCGAGGACCTTCAGGTCACGCTGGGCACGCTCCTGGGCATGAACGTCGAGTACTTCGACGGTAACACGGGTGAGTCGTATTGGTGGGTCTTCGCGTCGAACTCCTCGTCGCAACTCATGCGCGTGGATGCGTTGGAGCACTCCGCGCTGGGATGGTTGCGCATGCAGACCGGAGCGCCGGCGCTGCAGCCGGTGTTTCCCAAGGACGCCGATGAGGTGTCCGGGCACTTCCCGTTCATGATCTACGCGACGGCGGCGACGGGCGAGCTCGACATCGTCTCCGCCGAGTTCTCGGACGATCTCGGTGCCAGCTGGCAGGCGCTCGAGCGCATCGACGAGGGCGGCTTGTGGAATCGCACCTGGGACACGACCGAGCTGTCCGATGGCCCGCGCGAGATCCGCATCCGCGCCGAGGACGTCGATGGGCTGGTCGCCACCGCCGTGATCAACGTCGTGGTCGACAACACAGGCTTGGGCGGCGGAGCGCGGCCCGACGTCACGGTGACGGCGCCCGATGCCGGCACCTACGTGAGCGGCAGCACCGCGATCACGTTCACGGCGAGCGCTGCGAGCGGACGCACGATTCTCGACACGGAAATCAGCATCGACGGCGCACCTTACGCAAGCGCCACCAGCCCGTACACGTGGGACACGACGCTCGAGGAAGACGGCAGCCACGTTTTCCGCGCGCGCGCGCTGCAGAGCGACAGCCTCTACGGGTTCTCGGAAGTCCGGCTTGTGCTTATCGACAACACGGCACCCGAGCTCGAGGACGTTCAGGTCACCTACGCGCCCGGGCACGTGGCGGCGCGCGCCGGCGACGTGGTGACCGTGAGCGCGCTGGTGCGTGACGCCGGCGCCGGGCTTGACGCCGCCTCGGTGATGCTGGACTCGAACGCACTCGATGGGACAACGCATCTGATGGTCGACGACGGCACGCAGGGAGACGCGGTCGCCGGCGACAACGTGTACACGTATGCGGTGACGGTGACGAGCACGAGCACCGGGGCGGTGAGCGTGTCCGTCGATGCCTCGGACGTGTTGGGCAACGCGGCCGCGGCACGAACGGCCGACGTGCAGCTGGACAACACCGCACCCGCACACGTGGCAACCGTGTCGTCGGACGCCGACGCCGTGTACAAGAACACCGACGTCGTCAAGCTGACGACCACGTGGGATGCTTCGGGTTACGAGGTCTCGGCCGACTTCAGCGCCGTGGACGACAACTACGTCGATGGCGCCGAGCAAGTGGTCGACAACGACGATGGCACATACACGGTCATCTACGAGATCAGCTTCGAGAACACCGTCGCCGACGGAAGCTCTCTCGCAATCCCGATCACGGCGTTCGACACCTTGGGCAACGGCCCCACGACGGACGCGACGTTCACCGTGGAGCTCGACAACACTCCCCCCGCTTTCACCTCGGTGGACAGCGGGCAGGACAACTACGCCGACGGCGAGACCGTCGTGCTGACCGTGGTCATGGATGGCTCCACGTACACGCTCCGCGCAGACTTCAGCATGCTCGACAGCAACTACTCTGCTGGAGACGAGTCGGTGTCGAACGTCGGCAACGTGTACACCATCCAGTACACGATTGCGCCGGACCCACAAAACACCACGCCGGACGGCTCGTACGACGTGCCCGTGCACGCCGAGGACATCGCCGGGAATCGGTCGTCGCTCTCCACGAGCGTCGAGCTGGACAACACGCCTGAAGCGGTGACCATCCTGCAGCCGAGCGACAGCGACCTGCTCACGGGTGATGTGGCCATCGACGTCACCTCCGCAGACGACACGCGCTTCGTGCGCTTCCAGGTGTCACCGGACGATGGCGTCACCTGGTACAACCTCGACGGAACGCAAACCCCCAACGACTACACACAGGACGACGACGCCACCGACGGCTGGACGCAGATCTGGCGCACGGCCGACGACGCGCTCCCCGACGGCGTCGACTATCGCATTCGCGTGCTCGCCTACGACGAGCAGGATCCCATGCCACATCTCATCGGTCAGGACGAGCTCGGCGGCGGCCTGGTCGTGGACAACACACCACCCTCGCTCACCATCGAAGTGTTCCCCATTCCCAGCCAAACGGCGTTGACCGGTGAAATCTACAGCGAGGAAATCGTCTTGCGTGGCACCTATTTCGATCTGCCCGACAGCGCGCGCGTCGTTGGGCTCACCATCGAGCATCGCAACCCCGATGGCGACGACGTCAACGACAGCCCGATCGCCGTGCCGGCCGAGGACCGGGCATTCAGCCGCCGACTGCGGCTGATCCCGGGGATGAACCACATCACGGTCACCGCCATCGATGAAGCCGGACTGACCACACAGCAGCGCGCGGATCTGACCTTCGTGCAGCCCGAGCACGTGGTCACGATCGGCCCTGAGGGCGGCGTGGTGCAATCCCCGGACGGCACAATGCTCACCGTGCCGCCTGGCGCGTTGCAACGCACGGTGGACATCTCGATCACGCGCGTTCCACCGGACGAGCTGGTTCCCAGTTCGGATCCGCGCGTCACGCTTCTCAAGGTCGCGCACACTTTCGAGCCCACCGATCTCGTGTTCTTCAAGCCGGTCGAGATCGTGCTCAGCTACACGGATTCCGACCTCGACCCGGACCAGAACGGAAT
>JBFJHN010000192.1:0-5579 GCA_041613275.1 Candidatus Krumholzibacteriia bacterium
CGCCTCGGTGAGCAGCTCCTGCGCACGTTTGAACTGCCCGAGCGCGGTGAGCAACGCACCCAGCTCGCTGCGTGCGTCGGCCGTTCCGGCCTCGTAGCCGGCGCGCTCGGCCATCTCCAGGGCTTTTTCCAGGAACCGTGCAGCGTCGCGATTGCCGCCGAGCAAACGGCGCGCACGCGCTTCGAGAATCATGATGTCGACGCGCGTGTCGCCCAGCGAATCCAACGATTCCTCGGCCAGCGTGTCGGTGATGGCCTCGACGACGTCGTCGTAACGACCGGCAAGCAGATCGTGCTCCCAGCGCAGCTTGCGGATCTCGAGCATCACCTCATCGGGCTCGTCGAGATGCTTTTCTGCGCGCTCCAACGCCTCGCGCGCCAGGGTGAGGTGCCCGCGCGTGAGCAGCACGCGCGCGATGCCGGCTTCGGCCTGCGCCTTCTCTTCGGCGCGCGCCAGCTGAACCACGGGTTCTTCGAGAACACCGCGCAGGTACTCCTCGCTGCGATCGTACAGATCGCCGGAGTAGTAGAGCGCACCCAGCTCGAGCGAGGTGGCGACGATGTCGTCGCGATTGCGCTCGCGCAGCGCCTGGTTCAGAAGCGTCAGCAGCCGCGCTTCGAGTCGTTTCTTTTCGGAGTCGAGAGGCATTCTACCCTTCCGGGGGGTCTTCTCCTGATTCGGGTGCGGGCTTCTCTTCGCCTCGTGCTCGGCGCGGGCGACCCGCCTGTCCCGCCTGCCGGAGCTCTTCGCGAAGGCGCCGCCAGCGCCGCAACGCCTCGCCGGCGATGTGCTCTTCGCCGACGTCGAGCGGCTCGTAGAAGCGCTCTTCCTGCATCCCTTCAGGAAGGTAATCCTGCGCCACCACCGTGTCTTCGTAATCGTGCGGGTACAGGTATCCTTGCCCGCGACCCTGCGAGCGCATCCACGGTGTCGGCGCGTTGCGCAAGTGCAACGGAACCGGCGGATTGCCGCGCTCGCGTACGGCGCGCCGCGCCGCCTCGTAGGCCACCGCGACGCGATTGCTCTTCGGTGCCGTCGCCAGATACACCGTGGCCTGCGCCAGCGACAGCTCGGCTTCCGGCATGCCGATGAGCGCCACCGCGCGCGCGGCATCGATGCAAACCGACAGTGCGCGCGCGTCCGCGTTGCCAATGTCCTCGGACGCCGTTCGGATCAACCGGCGGGCCACGTAGCGCGGGTCCTCGCCCGCTTCGAGCAGTCGTGCCAACCAGTAGAGCGCCGCGTCCGGATCCCCACCTCGCAGGCTCTTCTGCAAGGCCGAGATCAGATTGTAGTGCTCCTCGCGACCGCGATCCAGGCCCAGGTTCCGGCGCTGGAGGGCCTCGGAGAGCCGTTTCGCGTCGATGCGCGCTGGAGGAGCTCCGCCGGGGCCGGGCGCGGCGAGCATTTCCAGGACGTTCAGCGCCGTGCGCGCATCGCCGTCGGCCAACGTGGCCAGACGCTCCAGAACGCCGGGCTCGATGTCCAGACCGTGCTTCCCGAGCCCCCGTTCGCTGTCCGAAACCGCGACGCGCAGTATGGCTTCGATGTCCGACGCGGAGAGCGGCTCGAGCTCGAGGACGCGCGTGCGCGACAGCAGCGCGGCGTTGAGCGAGAAGCTGGGGTTCTCGGTCGTGGCTCCCACCAGCGTGAGGGTGCCGTCTTCGAGATGCGGCAAGAACGCATCCTGTTGGGCGCGGTTGAAGCGATGCACTTCGTCGACGAACAGGAACATGCGTTTACCGCTGCCGTGCAGCAGCAACCGCGCATGCTCGACCGCCGCCTTGACGTCGCGCACACCCGCCGTCACCGCGCTGAACGCGCGGAACTCGGCATCGAAGTGCTGCGCCAGCAGCCGGGCCAGCGTCGTCTTGCCCGTGCCCGGCGGTCCCCAGAACACCAAAGAGGCCACAAGCGTGCGGCTTTCGATCATGGCGTTCAGGACCCGACCCGGAGCCAGCAGCTTGCGCTGACCGCGAAACTCGTCGAGGGAACGCGGTCGCATGCGCTCGGCCAACGGAGCGCGCCGCGCCGCGCGACGTCGCGTTTCGTCTCGATCCTCGAACAGATCTGCCACGCGCGCCCTCGATCCTCGTGTTGCCGCGGCCGTTGCATGCCGGGTCTTCGGGACCACCCGCGGCTGCGGATCAGTACTTCGGCTTGCGTTCGAAGAAGTGATTGGCGTGGATGAAGCGTATCGTCCCCGAGCTGCGACGCATGACCACCGAGTGCGTGCTCGCTCCACCCTTCTTGAAGTGAACACCCTTGAGCACGTCGCCCTCGGTGATGCCGGTGGCCGCGAACATCACCGAACCATCGCCGACGAGTTCGGACAGCCCGTAGGGGCGCTCCGGCTTGCCCCCCGTGATCGTATGGATGCGATCCTTGTCGCCTTCTTGCACGGGAACGAATCGGCATTGCATGTCGCCGCCCACGCACGCCAAAGCCGCAGCGGCGAGCACGGCCGCGCGCGAGGCGCCGACGCCCATGAGCACGTCGACGGCCGAATCGCCAATGGCGGTGGCCACGGCGGACGCCAGATCGCCGTCCGCGATCAGGTGGATGCGCGCCCCCGCCTCGCGCACCTGGCGAATGAGGCTCTTGTGGCGCTCGCGATCGAGAATGGCGACGGTCAGGTCTTCGACGTAGCAGCGTTTCGCCGAAGCGATGTTCACCAGGTTTTCCAGCGGTGAGGCTTCGATGTCGATCTTGCCGGCAGCGTCGGGCCCCACGGCGATCTTGTCCATGTACAACCCAGCGCAGCGCAGGAACGAGTTCTCCGTGTTGACCGCGACGACGCTCATCGCATTGGAACGACCCTTGGCAACGCTCTCGATGCACTCGAGCGGATCCAACGCCAGGTCGCGCAGGCGCCCGGCGCTGTCGTTGCCGATCTCCATACCCTCCGTGAACGCATCGTCGCCCGAGAGCGAGGAGCGCCCGACGCTGACGTGCGCGTGGATGTGCACCGCGTGCAAGGCCTGGCGCATGGATTCGAACGCCGAGGCGTCCGTTTGAATCGCATCGCCCTTTCCCATCCAGCGCGCAGCGGACAGCGCCGCGGCTTCGGTCACGCGCACGAGCTCCAGAGCCAGGTTGCGATCCATTTCAATCCTTCCCGGACATCGACTCGGGCAGCTCGCCCCCGCGCGCCAGGATGTTGGCGCGTGCGGTTTCGTTGCGCGGTTCGAGTCCCAGTACGCGCTTCCAGACCTCGAGCGCCGCGGGCACGTCTCCGTTCTCCGCCAAGACTACACCGTAGTTGTTCAAGATGTTGGTGTCGCGTGGGGCGCGCTCGGCAGCAAGGGCGAGGACCTCGCGCGCGTCGCGGCCGCGCCCCAGGCCCCGCAGCGCCATGCCCCAAAGACCCAGCAGGTCGGCGCGCTGCGGCGGCGCGTCGCGCAACACACCGTCGGCCGCCGCGAAGCGTTCGAGCTGCACCAACGTGTTCACCAGGTTGAAGCGCATGTCCTCGTCCTGCGGCGCCAGCGCGTGCGCGCGCTCGAGCGCCTGCACCGCCGCCTCCGCGCGACCCTGACGCAGGCGCGCCACGCCCAGGTGGTTCCAGGTGCGCGCGCGCGTCGAGTCCAGCGACACGGCCGTGCGCAGCTGTTGCTCCGCAAGCGCGGCCTGTCCGTGTTCCAGCAGGGCCAGACCGTAGTTGGCGTGAAAGGCAGCGCTCGTCACGCCCAGCTGCTCGGCGGCCGCGAAGCTTGCAAGCGCCGCTCCGTACCGCCCGGCCAAGGCCTCGACGCGACCCAGCTCGGCGTGTGCCGGACCGAACGCCGGATCCAGCTCGAGCGCGCGACGCAGGAACTCGCGCGCCTGCTCGGGCTTGCCGACGTCGACGAGCGCCGCGGCGTAGTTCCAGTACATGCTGGGGTTGTCGGGATCCGCTTGCACCGCTTCGGAAAACTCCGAGCGCGCGCGGCCGCTGATCCCGGCGCGCATGAGCAGGATTGCGAGGTTCAGGTGCGGCTCGGCCACGCGCGGGTCGGTGCGGATGGCGGTCTCGTAGCTGCGCAACGCGGCCTGCGTGTCGCCGGATGCTTCGTGCGCCAAGCCCAGGTCGTTCCACAGGTCGGCATCGTTCGGCCGCAGCTGCGTGGCCTGCTCGAGCAGGGCGACCGCTTCGGCGGGCTGACCCAGCTCCAGCGCCGTGCGCGCACGCGCGCGCAGCCGGCTGACCTGTTCGTCGGCGGACACCGTGCTCTTCTCGGCGCCACCGGTACAGCCGCCGGCCAGCAGAAGCACCAGGACCCAGGCGCACGCGTGGTCTCGTGTCCATCCCGGGATCCTGGAACGTGCGCCCAACGCGGTCTCCCTGCTGCGGTCCTTGAGAATAGCGGATCGTTGCGCTTCGCGGATGTTCCGCGTGGCGTTGGGCTCCCGCACGGAGTGCGGACGCGAATCGGCGCCCGAAAGCAACGAGGGGGAGCCTGTGCTCCCCCTCGTCCTGTTCGAGACTTCGATGCAAATCGAAGCTCAGTCCTTGAACAGAGCCTTCACGCCGCCCCACGTCTCAAGGCTGACGGAATCGGTCTCGTCAAGCGTGCAACCGCCGACCGTCCCGCCGGGCGGAACCGTGGGATTGATGACGTAGCAACCCGCCCCCAGGGTGGTTGCCGTGAAGATCGGGGCGTTGCACTGGGTCAGCAGCTGCTGCTGAACGCTTGGGCTCGAAGGCGGAAACTTGCGCCGCACTTGCAGCACGATGTCGTTCGCCACGGGACTCAACGACAGCATGTCGATCTGGATCAACACGCGATCCCCGGGCAGACAGCTGTTCCACGCCATGTTGACACCGCCGGTGCCGGTGACCTCGTCATCGGGCGTGCGGATGTCGGTGCCGATCGTCACCGTTGGATCCGGAATGCCTTTGAACGCGGGCGGTCCCAGCGGACCGGCCGGGATTCCATCGACGCTGAGCTCGATCGAGGTGAGGCCGCTCAACTGCTCGATGAGCGCCGGGTCGTACTTGATGCCGACGAAGATGCTCTTCAGCGGCCCCATCGTTTCGACGTCCCAGCTCCCGAAGTTCTTGCTCAAGCCCTGATCGTCGTAGATGCCCAGGATGCAGTTGGGGCAGTCCGTGATCTGCGCGGATACCGACATCGGCACCAGCAGCGCGGCAATCGCTAGCAGTACCTTCCTCATCCTATCCCCTCCTCAGGGTCTTCCGATCTGCGGATGATCGCGAAGTCGCGAGGTGTTCGCGCGGTGGCTGCATTGAGCCATGAAGCGACGTGATTTCGCGCACGCCCTCGCGACACGACGAGGCGCCGGTTCGAACGCCACGACCACCGACCGCTCCTGAACGCCCCCCGCCGATCGTCAATCGGTCGCAACTCCTCACGCGCGACAGCTTTAGGCAGGCCACATGGATATAACACCTGACCCCGGGCTTGGCAAGCCCTGGCCCCCCCGGAGAAGGTCGCCGCGCGGAGGAGACGGACGTCTAGGGGGTGGGCGCCAGCCGATCCAGGAAGGCGCGGATGGTCGCATCCTGTGGATCGAGCCGGGCGGCGCGCTCGGCGGCGGCGCGCGCTTCCGGCAACCGGCCCAGCCGGACCAGCGCC
>JBFJHN010000193.1:0-5576 GCA_041613275.1 Candidatus Krumholzibacteriia bacterium
AGGCCTTGAACGTGCGCTCGAACAGGTCCAGCGTCTCGCGGTTGCCGCGGTCGCCAATCGCGTGCACGCACAGCTGGAAGTCGTTCTCGATGGCGAGCCGCGCCAAGTCCTCCAGCGAATCCAGCTCGGCCGTGTTGTGTCCGACGCTCGTTGGCTGATCCGCGTACGGCTCGAGCAGCCATGCGCCGTGCGACCCGAGCGCGCCGTCGATGGAACGCTTGAGCGCGCGCACGGTCAGCCGATTGTCAGCCGCGCCGATCATTCGGTAGCGCGACAGGCGCGCGCGCAGTCGCCCGTTGCTCTCGCGCAACATCACATATAGCCGCACCGAGATGCGCCCGTCGGCGTACAGCTGGCGCATCAGGTCGACGTCCTCGAACTGCGAGCCGGCGTCATGGAAGCTGGTGATGCCGTTCTCCAGGCAACCCGCGTTCGCCAGCTGCAGCTCGCGTTCGCCCTGGGCGCGCAGCTCCGCCGCGCTCAGCTCGCTCTGCGCCTCCTCGTAGGCCACCCGCGCCAGGCTCTGCGCCGTCTCGCGCAACACGCCCGTGGCTCGCCCGCGCATGTCGCGCAGGATCTTTCCACCGTGCGGATCCGGCGTGGCCTCGTGGATCCCGGCGCGCTGCATCGCTTCGGCGTTGACGATGGCGGCGTGGCCCGACGCATGCCCCAACAGCACCGGGTTGTTCGGCGTCGCACGACTCAACGACTCGTGCGTCGGATAGCCTTCCACGTTCGGCGTCGGACGCTCGTCCCATTTCTCCTGGTGCCACCCGCGCCCCAGGATCCACTCGCCGGGCTCCACCTGGGCCGCGACCTCGGCCACGCGCTGCACGGCCTCGTCCCAGGTGCGCGCGCCGTTCAGATCGACGTTGATGCGCGAGCGCCCGTAGCTGCGGAAGTGCCCGTGACCCTCGATCAACCCCGGGATCGTCAGCCGCCCCTGCAAATCCAATGTCGTGGTCGCAGCCCCCTGGTATTGTCGAATCTCGTCGTTGCTGCCCAGGGCCACGATCTTGCCGTCGCGCGCAGCCAGGGCCTGCGCCTCGGGCTGCTCCGGGTCGACGGTGACGATCTTGCCGTTCAACAGCACGAGATCGGCAGGCTCGACGCCACGCCCACAGCCGACCGCCAGGGCGCCCACGAGGACGACGGCCGCAAGCAGCCCGGTCGCGGCCCGGCGAAAGGTCCAAGGTTGAAGCGGGGAGACCATGGCGGGGAGCATACTCGAAACGGCGCCGCGCGGCACGAAACCCGCCCGGCCCGCCGCGCGTAAGCGACGAGAGAGGCGACGCCACGGAAAGGAGCCCGCATGAGCCCGTCCACGGATTACCTCACGCGCCTGCTTGCCTACGACCGCTGGGCCAATCGCGAAGCGCTGCAATCCATCCGCGACACGCGCCTGCACCGCTCCCGCAAGCTCGTGGGCCACATCGTTTCGGTGGAGTGGATCTGGTTGAGCCGCCTCACGCGCAGCGAGCACGACGGCAGCATGTGGCCGGAGTGGTCGTTCGACGAATGCGCCGAGCAGCTCGACAAGCTGGACTCCGCCTGGGCCGAGTGCATTGCGACCGCCGAGCGCAACGGCGGCAACGCCCGCGCCGCCTACAAGGTGAAGAACAAGCCCTACGAAGTCGATCTCACCGACGTCATCACACACGTGGTCGTGCACTCGTCCTATCACCGCGGACAGATCGCCGTCGACCAGCGCCTGGCCGGCCAAGGCCCCCCGTTCACGGATTTCATGGAGTGCATCCAGCGCGGCGAGCTGCGCTAGCGTTTGGTCACGAAGACGATCGAAGGCGTGACGCGCACCTCACGGAACTTCGACCCGCGCGTCGCCTGTCCTGTCCATGCGCCGCGCGTGAGGTCGTGCGCACCCTGCTCGTCGACGAGCTCCTTGACGAAGCCCACCATCCCCGCCGTGTGCGGCGTGCCCGGCTGGTAACGCCGTCCATCCGGCCAGTCGGACCAGTATCCGGTGCCCCAGTCCTCGATCACGTACATGCCGCCCGACTTCAAGTGGTGCTCGAACAGGTGCCAGAACGATGCGCGCGTCAGCGCGCCGATGTGTGAGGCATCGTCGATGATGATGTCGAAGCCATCGGGGGCCATGCGACGCGCCACGCTGCTCAGGAATTCGCCATCCTCCTGCCGTCCGCAGAAGAACGCCGCGCGCGGCGGCACCTGCGCGACCGCGGGCCGCTGCACGTCGATCCCCACCACCGTCGCGGCAGGGAAGTAGTCGCACCACAGACGCAACGAGCCGCCGCGGTGCACGCCCAGCTCCAGCAGCTTCACCGGCTGGTCGATCCACGCGGCGAACGCTGGATCGTAAGTATCCAGGTAGCCGTTCGCGATCTTGTCGGTGTCGTAGCGCGCCAGGTCCAGCTCGCGGCTGCGTCGCCGCGCCGGTCCGGCGCCCAGCGTCGTCCCGAGGCTCATGACACGGCGTGTCGCAAGAACCCGGCCGGAGAACCTGGCCGGCTCGGGCGTACGTCGTTGGACGTAAGCGTCAGCGGATGCGGGTATCGATCAGACGGCCGTCCTGGAAGACGTAGGTCACGTCCTTGTCGTCGTACAGCCACAGCTCGGTCTGCGATCCGGCGTAGCTCTCGTAGCGACGATGCGTGGGCCAGCCTTCCAGCCGGTACACCGCCAGGCGGTCGCCGTCGAGCAACAGGCGCAGGCGCGCGTAACGTACCTGCTTGCGCTCTTTGGCGCTGGTCACGTCGATGGTCACCGTGTAGCGCACCTGGCGCTTGCTCAGATGAACGCGATCCGCGTCGACCTCGCCGGCCTCCACGTGCGCCATCATCTCGTCCAGCTCGCGTCGGATGCTGGCCTGTGCGGCGTCGAGAGCGGCGAACAAGAGGAGCGCGGCGGCGGCGGGCAGAACGAAGCGGAGCACCCTCCGTGGTCCGGGCATGATGAACCTCCATGTGGGGCGCACGTCCATTATAACGGATGTTGCGCGTGTCTTTATTGGGTGCTTTTCAGCGCCCGAACGCCGACAGATCGAGCCCGCCCGGCCATTCGGGCAGGCTGTCGGCGCGCGTCACGTCGAAGTAGTGATACGGGTGCGTGAGGACCGTGTAGTAGCTGCGGTCGGGGAGCATTCCCAGATCGAAGCCCAGATACCGGTCGAGGATGACGCGGAACGTGTTCACGGGCGAGAGATCCTGCGGCAGCGCAGCCGCCCGGCCCGGCACCGGCTCCGGCAAGAACAGCGCGTTCAGGATGCCAAAGCGCTCGCGCAGATTGGTGCCCGGCAGGCTCCACCAGTCGAGCTCCGAGCCCGGTCCGTGGTCGGACTGCAGCACGATGATCGGCGGCTCGGGCGCGCCCTCGAGGATGCGCCCCACGACGTCGAGCAGCCGCGACGACACGTATCTCAGCTGATCCCGGTAGCGGCGCACGTACTCCTCGTGCGTGCCCCCCATGTCGTAGTAGTGCGAGCCGTCGCCGAAATCGAACGGGCGCGCGCGCTCGAGCGGCTCGCCCTCGGGCCCGAACACGAACGGCGGGTGCGGCGCCAGAAGGTGCGCGAACACCAGCTTCGGGCCGGGCCTCGCTGCCGTCTCCGGCAGCCTTCCCAGGATGAAGTCCAAGCGCTCGCGATGCAGGTCGTACTGCGAACGCCCGAAACGCCCGAGCCATGACAACGGCGTCGTCGACACGACGATCTGCTGGAACTCGCTCAGCCCCCAGCGCGGTCGCAAATAGCGATCGGCCCCTGCGATCTCGGTCGGCTCGAACCCCGACGCGAACGCGGTCACGCTGTAACCCTGCGCCCGCAACGCTTCCATCAACCGGCTGTCGCGAATCAGCTGCAGCATCGGGCGCCGATCCCGCGAGCGCGGATCCATCTCGACGAGGCGCGAAACGTAATCGAGGTTGAGCGTCGCGGCCACGCTCAGGATCGTCTGGCAGTAGTTCGCGCGGCTGCGATCGAGCACCTGAAAGCCCAGAGCGCGCAACGAATCGACGAAGGCTGCGTTGTCGTAATCGTAGAGATCGCGCAGCACGTCCTGCCGCGCGAACCCATCCAGCACGATGAAGTAGATGTCCGGACGCGCGCCGGCCGGCGATGCTGGAGGCAACGGCGCCGGACGCACGACGTCCGGCCGCGCACGCAGCGAGCCGAGCGCCAAGAGTTGCACGACGACCAGCCCTGCGGTCACGCCGTTCACGATCGGAGTCCACCGATGTGCGGGCAGGCGACGAATCCACGCCACGCCGGCCACGCCGGCGACGAGAATGCCCAACCCCACGAGCGTCTCCGGCACATGTCGCGCCGCGTGTCCGTAGCTCGCGAACAGCAGCACGAACCAGGTGACGACGAGCGCGCGCCGATGCGCGTCGTGCATGCCGCGCAAGACGACCAGCGCAACGGCGGTGCCCGCCCACGCCACGGCCCACGTCGACCAGACGTTCGCAAACGCGACGATGCGCGCGTTGTGCGCGTACAGAAACAGCACGGGGAACGCGGCGGCCAGGAAAGGATGCAGATAGGGACTGTGCGTCAAGGCGTTCATACCCGGCGATCATACCGCTTGCGCCGGCCTTCCGGGGACGCCTAGACTCGCGCATCATGAAACGTATTCTCTTGAGCCTGTTGTTCGTGACGATCTTCTCGGCGGCAGAGGCCCAGACGCCTGCAGAGCCGCAGCTCGAGATCAGCGCCAAGCTCGGCACCGGTGTTGAGGATCGCGAGCTCGTCGCAGAGAGCACCACGTTCGTGGTGGGCGACACGGCGTACCTGTGGATGCGCCTGACCGGCGGACCCAGCGACCCGGTCACCGTGCGCTGGACCACGGGTGAGCACACGTTCGACGTCGAGCTGCGCGTTGGCAGCGCCTCGTGGCGCACGTGGTCGTCCAAGAAGCTGTGGAAATCCGGCGACTGGTCCGTCGAGGTGCTCGACGCCGCGGGAGCTTCGCTGTTCCGCACCGACTTCTCCGTCACGACGCAGTAGGCAATGCTCAATCCTTTCGCCGAGATTCGCGCCGGCGAGAAGCGCCAGACCTACACGGCGTTCATGGTGCTGTTCGGCATCATGGCCGGCCACGCTCTGCTCGAAACCGCACGCGACGCGCTGTTCCTCGCTTCACTGCCGCCCACGCGCCTGGCCTGGGTGTACCTGTCGGTCGCGGCGCTGTCGCTGCTCCTGTTCACCTCCACACCCGAAGACGGCGCGCGCAGCCGCCGTACGCGCCTGGCGCTGTGGCTCGTCTCGGCCGCCGGCATCAACGTCATCTTCTGGCTGCTCGTCTCGCGTCCTGGCACCTGGATGCTTTACGCGCTGTACACCTGGTCGGGCGTGCTGGCGACGCTGCTCGTCGTGCGCTTCTGGACGCTCCTGGGCGACGTCTTCGGCACCGTCGGTGAAGCGAAGCGGCTGTACGGCCCCATCGTCTCCGGCAGCGTCCTCGGCGCCATCTTCGGATCCAGCATCGCGCGTCTCATGACGACGACGCTCGACGCACGCCACCTGCTGCTCGCCGCTGCCGGCATCTTCGTGCTCACCGCGCTGGGACCCGTGCTCATGCTGCCGGCATCCGAGCCTGCCGCGC
>JBFJHN010000194.1:0-5572 GCA_041613275.1 Candidatus Krumholzibacteriia bacterium
GCCGAGATCGCGCCTCGCGCCGCGGCGATGGAGCGGGCCGGCGAGTACGACCCCGCGCTGCTGAAGCAACTGTTCGAGATGGGCGTGATGGCGGTCGACGTGCCCGAGGCGTACGGCGGCGCGGGCGGCAGCTTCTTCCAGTCGATCCTCGCCGTCGAGGAGATCTCGCGTGCCGACGCCGCCGTCGGCGTGCTCGTCGACGTGCAGAACACGCTGTTCAACAACGGCATCCTGCATTGGGGCACCGACGCCCAGAAGAAGGAATATCTTTCGCGCACCGCGACCGAGACAGTTGCGGCCTACGCGCTCAGCGAAGCGGGCTCCGGCTCGGACGCCTTCGGCCTGGCCGCGCGTGCGGAGAAGCAAGGCGACCGCTGGGTGCTCGAGGGACGCAAGCTGTGGATCACGAACGCGGCCGAAGCCGGCGTGTTCCTGATTTTCGCCAACGCTGACCCGACGAAGGGCTACAAGGGCATCACAGCGTTCATCGTCGAGAAGGACGACGAGGGCTTCAGCGTGGGCAAACGCGAGAGCAAGCTCGGCATCCGCGCGTCCAGCACGTGCGAGCTCATCCTCGACGGCTGCGCGATCCCCGAAGATCGCGTGCTCGGAGATGTGGGGCGCGGCTACAAGATCGCCATCGAGATCCTCAACGAGGGACGCATCGGGATCGGCGCTCAGATGCTGGGCGTTGCACAAGCCGCGCTGGACTTCTCCGCCCAGTACACCCAGGAACGGCAGCAGTTCGGGCGCAAGATCAGCGAGTTCCAGGCCGTGCAGCACCAGCTGGCCCACTGCGCCACGCGCCTCGAAGCCGCGCGACTTCTCGTGTACAACGCCGCGCGTCTGAAGGACGCGGGCAAGTCGTTCGTCAAAGAAGCCGCCATGGCGAAGCTGTACTCGAGCGATGCGGCCGAATACATCACCTCCGCGGCGGTCGAGCTGTACGGTGGCTACGGCTACACGACGGAGTATCCGGTCGAGAAGCTCTATCGCGACGCCAAGATCGGCAAGATCTACGAGGGCACGTCGTTCATGCAGCTCAACACGATCGCCAAGCTGGTGTTGAACGAGTGACGGCGTGAACGCACGTGCGCACCACGGCAGCGCGAGACGCGCGCGCCGTGGCTTGCGGAAAGCCCATCGAGCCGAACGCCCCTCCCGTCGTCGAGGAGGGGCGTTCGTCGTATTCGGCACAAATGGGGTGCTGGTTCGCGCTTTGTGACGCCGACGCGCCGGCGCCTCACCAGCGCAGGCCGACCGCCCGGGTGAGGAACTCCATGTACTTGGCGTTGGCGCGACAGACCTTCGCGAAGCGGTTCATGAAGTCCGGCGCGCAGGCTTCGCGCTCCGACGTCTCTGCGACGGTCACGAAGTCCTTGCGCTTGAGGTCATCGATGAACTCGTGCTCGGGATCGAAGCCGCGCGGGGGTCGCTTGAGGGACTCCCCATCGAAACGCACTTGCGCGCGCAGAGAGCGTGACGTCGTGATCCGCTTCCATTCCTTCGGCTTGCTCACGATCGCGCGACGCACCTTGTCGAGCGTGGGGCCATCCGGATGCCACAGGCCCGCCGCCATGAACACGCTTCCCGGCTCCAGATGGAGATAGAACCCGGGAGCGTGGACGTCCTTGCCCGCCTCGTGTCGAAACTGTGCCGCCGCCATGATCTTGTACGGCGACTTGTCCTTCGAGAATCGTGTATCCCGATAGATGCGAAACATCGAGCCGCCATGCGGTCGTGGATCGGCGACGAAGCGCGGGCTGATCCGTGCCAGGCGTGGTCCGAAATCGCTGATGAACGCCAGCATGGGGTCGCGCACGACGCGCACATAGCGCTCCTTGTTGGCTTCGAACCAGCCGCGCTCGTTGTTCTCCTTGAGCTCGCGAAGAAAGGCAAACAGCTCACGTTGGAAATGGGCTTGGGCGGCCAGAGACGGTCCTCCCGTGGGGGTGGCCGGGCGCAGTGCGACTTGCGAGGAACGCTGCCACTGTCGACAGCACGCGGTCCCATGTCAAGCTGCGCCGCCTTCCGCCGCACCCGCGCGGAAGCGCGTCCAGTTGCCTGCAGAGTCCCGACGCGCCCCGGATTGCTTCTTGCACAGCGTGCCTGGATTCGCAGGGGCGCGCCTCGAGGCGCGATTGCAACGCGTGTGGCCGTCTTCCTTCCACGGGAGCCCGATGAGCGAAGCGTTTCAGAACATCCTGGCACGGCCCGCGCTCGCGTGGACTCTGGTGTGCGGCCTGCTGGCCGTCGGCTTCTGCTTCGGGGCCATGGTCGCTCATCGACGACGCCGTGTGGCGGGCGTGGGGTTCTCGGTCGTCACCACGGTCGTTCTGGTGGCGCTTTGCGTGGTATTCGCGACGCTCACGCTCGGAACGGCGGGGTACCGCGCGCTGACGCGCGAGGAAACGGCTGCCGTCGTGCGCATCGATCCGCTGGAGCCCCAGCGCTTCGTGGCGCACTTCGAGTTTCCCAGCGGACGCGAGGCCAGCTTCAAGCTCGCAGGCGACGAGCTGTACGTGGACGCGCACATCCTGAAATGGAAATCCGTCGCGAACTGGATCGGCCTGCACACCGAGTACGAGCTGGATCGGGTCAGCGGCCGCTACATGGATCTCGACGACGAGCGCGCCAATCCCCGTACCGTGTACAGCCTCGCGCCCGAGCGTCCGATCGACGTGTTCCAACTGGCGCGCAAGCACACGCGTTTGAAACCCCTCGTGGACGCGGAGTACGGCTCGGCGACGTTCGTGCACGCCGATCGCTCCGCCGTGTTCGAGGTGCGGGTTTCGACGTCCGGCTTGTTGATTCGTGAAGTCCCCACGACGAGTAAAACGGACGATCGCAGCGCAGAAATCTCGCCCGCGCGCTGAGTCCGCGAGCGTGCCGCGGAGCACGTTCGGCGCCGCGCCGAGCCGCATTCGCAATCCGCACTGCGACAAGAAGTTGACGCTGCACTTCGCAAAACCGCGCAATTCTTTTTTTGCTTCGAACAGCGTGTATCCGATGTGTTTTCAAAGTGATTTTCAAAAAAACTTCTTGTATCACGCGACGCGATGTGTGTAGCGTCTTGTCGCGCCCTCATTCAGGCCATAATCCAGGGATCCACCGCACTGACGCGGCGTGTCCCGCTTGTGCCCTGAAGGGAGGAGTTGAAGCGCCCCGTCGTGCGCCCCGACAACCGCACGCGAGCTTCAACTGAGCCATGGATTCGTCCCGCTCCACTGGCTCGAGCGCGCCCCAACGCGCCCGTACAGCCAAGAAACGCTTCATCGCCGCTGGCGCATGCTTCGCGCTGTGCCTGGCCATCGCAACTCCCGGATGGGCCTCCGGTCTGCCCAGCGTGGGGTTGAAGGACCTCGTCGCCAACGAACCCGTGATCTTCTCCGTCACCGGTGACGTCCCGTACGGCTCCAGCGAAGTCCCCGAGTTCCAGGATCAGATCGACGGACACGACCTGTACAGCCCGTCCGAATTCCTGGTGCACGTCGGTGACATCCTCTCCGGCAGCGAGAGCTGCAACGAAAGTCGCTATCGCGACGTGCGCGACATCCTGCTGTCGTCCGAGGTGCCGTGCTACATCGTGCCCGGCGACAACGAGACGAGCGACTGCTCCAACCCGAGCCAGGGTTTTGCGTTTTGGAACCAGTACCTGCTCGGCATCGACGAGAACTGGCCGTGCTCGCCGGCCACCGAGCGGCAGAATGGCCGGCAGGAGAACTTCGCCTTCGTCAAGAAGGGCGTGCTCTTCCTCGGTATCCACCTCGTCGGCGGCTCGAACGACAACGACGTGTTGCAGGACGACGCCGATTGGGTCGATGCCAAGTTCCAGCAGTACGGCTCGCAGGTCCGTGGCGCGGTGATCTTCGCCCAGTCGGGCCCCGGAACCAGCGCCAGCACCTTCTACGATCCGTTCGAGGTCTCGGCCGCCAGTTTCGGGAAACCGATTCTCTACATGCAGGGCAACGGTCACAGCTGGAAGGACGACACCCCGTTCAACGCCAACAACGTGCGACGCATCCAGGTGGACAACGGTGGCGCCGAGCTGCCGGTGCAGATCACGGCGGGGCTCAACACGTCGAGCCCGCAGACCATGTTCTCGTACGTGCGCGATCCGTGGGACAACAACTCCGATCCGGTCAACCGTCCGCCGTGCGGCACTCCGGCGCCGACGCTCGCGATCGACGACGTGACGCTGGACGAGGGCAACTCGGGCACGACGAACGCCGTGTTCACGGTGACGCTCACGGACGATGACGGCAGCAACATCACCGTCGACTGGTCGACGTCGAACGGCTCGGCGATCGCCGGCCAGGACTACTCGTCGAGCAGCGGAAGCGTCAGCTTCAGCGGCGGCGGCACGACGCGCACGATCACCGTGCCCGTCTTCGGCGACACCGACTTCGAGAGCGACGAGAACTTCTTCGTCGACCTGTCGAACCCCAACGGCGCCTCGATCACCGATGGTCAAGGCGAGTGCATCGTGCGCAACGACGACGCACCGGTGCAGTACACGCTCACCGTGAGCACGCAAGGCTCGGGCAGCGTCGACCTGTCGCCATCGGGCGGCACTTACAACGAAGGCACGGTCGTCACGCTGACGCCGAACCCGTCCAGCGGTTGGTTCTTCGATCGCTGGCAGGGCGATCTCACCGGCTCGAGCGTCCCCGAGACGCTCACCATGACGAGCAACAAGAACGTGACGGCCGTGTTCGGCACCAACGCCCTTCCCGTCGCCAACGGCGACGCGTACGGCGTCGACGAAGATCTCACGCTGAACGTCTCGGCCCCCGGTGTTCTCGGCAACGACACCGATGACGACCAGGATCCGCTCTCGGCCAGCCTGGTGGCAGGGCCATCCGACGGCACCGTGAGCCTGAACGCCAACGGTTCGTTCTCGTACACGCCCGACGCCAACTTCAACGGCAGCGACAGCTTCATCTACCGCGCCGACGACGGACGCGGCGGCGTCGACAACGCCACCGTCACCATCACGGTGAACGCCATCAACGACGCTCCGTTGGCCGCCGACGACGGCTGGAACACCGACACGTCGACGACACTCGCCGTACCCGCGCCCGGCGTCTTGGCCAACGACGACGACATCGACGGCGACAACCTCACAGCGAGCGTCGTTTCCGGCCCGGCGCACGGCATCCTGAACCTCGCCGCTGACGGCTCGTTCACCTATGACCCGACGCCCGGCTACAACGGGCCCGACGCATTCACGTATCAGGCCTCGGACGGCAGCCTCTCGGCCACCGCGACGGTCGACCTCACGGTCGGCGGTCCGCCGATTGTCGTGTTCAACCCGACGGACGACGCCAACGTGCGCGACTCGCGCCCGAACAACAGCTACGGCGGCGATTCCACCGTGCGCATCAAGACGGCGTCGACCACGTACCACGGCTATTTCAAGTTCGTTGTGAATGGCTTCAGCTCGGTGAAGTCGGCGACGCTGCGTCTTTACTGCGTCGACGCCAGCCCACACGGCGGCACGGCTCACGTGGTCTCGAACAACCTTCAGGGCACGAGCACGCCGTGGACCGAGAACACCCTCACCTGGAAC
>JBFJHN010000195.1:0-5560 GCA_041613275.1 Candidatus Krumholzibacteriia bacterium
GAGCCGACGACCAGAATGGGGCTGGACACGCGGACCTCCTACATCGACGCGGGCGCTTCGATCGACATGAGCCCCAGCGCCGACGACAGAACCCGACGCGTGGCGTGGCAGAGCGCCAGCCGGGCGTGGGCGAGCTCGGTGTCGTCCTGGATGACTCGTTGTAGATGATAGAACTTGTGGAAGGCGCGCGCCAACTCTTCACAGTAGTTGGCGAGACGATGCGGCTCGCGCGCCTCCGCCGAGCGCTGCACGGTTTCGGCGAAGCCCACGAGAAGCTGCACCAGCTCGCGCTCCGGCTCGGCGTCCAGCCGCTCCAGCGCCGCGTCCTCGGGGCGCGGCGACCCCTCCGGGGGCTCCGGCATGCCGTCGGGCAGATCGTCCACGCGCTGCTGGATGCCGTCCTCGGCGGCGCGACGGATGACGCTGCAGATGCGCGCGTGGGCGTACTTCACGTAGTAGACCGGGTTCTCCTCGCTCTGGCGCCGCGCGAGATCCATGTCGAAATCCAGGTGCGAGCTGTGCTGGCGCATCAGGAAGAAGTACTTGGCCACCTCGGCGCCGACTTCGTCGAGCAGCTGGGCGAGCGTGATGAGCTGCCCCGCGCGCTTGGACATCTTCACCACCTCGCCGCCCTCGACGAGGTTCACCTGCTGCACGATGACGACCTCGAGCCAGTCCTCCGGGTAGCCGAAGGCGCGTGAGAGCGCCTGCATGCGCACCACGTGCCCGTGGTGATCGGGCCCCCAGACGTCGATCACCGTGCGGTAGCCGCGCTCGTGCTTGTCCCGGTGGTAGGCGGCGTCGGCCAGGAAGTAGGTGGGTGTGCCGTCGGAGCGCACGACGACGCGGTCCTTCTCGTCGTTCCACGCCGTGCTGCGGAAGTACACCGCACCATCGTCCTCGTAGAGATGCCCGCGCTCTTCCAGCAGCGCGCGCGCAGCATCGACCGTCCCGGCTTCGTGCAGCGCGGACTCGTGGAACCAGCGCTCGAACGTCACACCGAAGCGCTCGAGATCGCGCTGCTGCATGCGCACGAGGCTCTCGACTGCGTAGCGCCCAAAACGCGCGCACGATTCCGCCTTGGGAAGCGCGGCCCACGCGCGCGCGTCGGCATCGGGCACCGCGTCGGCAAGCTCGCGGACGTAGTCGCCACGATAGCCGTCCTCCGGAAACGGCTCGCCGACGCCGTCGCGGGCGCTCCGCCGGGAGCGAATCGACTCTCCGAGCAGCTCGACCTGCCGGCCGGCGTCGTTGACGTAGAACTCACAGTCGACCTGGTAACCACACCTGCGCAGCATTGCCGCGAGCGTGCTGCCGTATGCGGCGCTGCGCGCGTTGACCACGTTGAGCGGCCCGGTGGGATTGGCGCTCACGAACTCGATCTGCATGCGCACGCCGGCACCGGCGTCGGAGCGTCCGACATCGGTTCCCTGGGACAGGAGTGCGCGCAGCGCTGCGCTCACGTTGGCTGTGTGCATGCGGAAGTTGATGAAGCCCGGTCCGGCGAGGCTCACGTCGGCGTTCAGATCGGCGTGCTGGCGCAGTGCTTCGACGAGCCGAGCGGCAAGCTCGCGCGGCGGCTGCCCCACGCGCTTGGCCAGGACCAGCGCCACGTTGGTGCTGAAGTCCCCGTGACTGCGATCGCGCGGCACCTCGACCTGCGGCGGCGCCGGCGGCTCGAGGTCGAGCTCGCGCAGCACTGCTTCCAGCACAGCCTGGACGCGCTCTTTCATCTCGAGCCTCCGTCGAGTCGGGTGTGCCACGACGCCAACGCCCGCGCCTGCGAGCCTTCGCGGCGGGCACGCGATGCGCGGTGCCGCTTAGGTTCCGTAGGCCTCCACCGGAGCGTCGCCCCACAGCTTCTCGAGCGCGTAGTAGGAGCGCGTTTCGGGGAGAAAGACGTGCACGACGACGTGTACGTAGTCCAAGAGCACCCAGCTGCGCGCTTCGTAACCCTCCGCATGCCACACCTTGTGCTGCATCTCTTCGAGGCCGTCGCGTACGGCATCGGCCACGGCGCGCAGCTGCACGTCCGACGTCGCGGTACACAATACGAAGTAGTCTGCGAAGTTGGTCACGTCACGAAGATCCATGAGGACGATGTCCTCGGCCTTCTTGCTGTCGGCCAGCTCGGCGGCCTTCTCCGCGAGCTGACGGGGCGTCAACGACAACAGAACCTCCGGAAGCGGGGTGCGCGCGAGGCGTGGATGGAACGAGCGGAACGTACCCGAGGGGCCCGGCCGGGTCAAGGCGCAACGCCCACGCCCGCCGTCGCAAAAGTCTCAAGTGCAACGACTTGCATGCAGAAGCGGAGGCGTGGCTCGACATCGCGGCGACGCGACGCGCACGCACACTGTCGCGTGTCCCCCATGCGTCACGCGGCCAGCGTCGCGGACTCCAGGCGTGCGACGAGCGCGTCGGTGACGAGCCCCACTGCCACACCCGCCACGAGCGCCAGGCCGAGGAAGAGCGGCAGCAAAGAAAACATCCCCGCGCCCGCGCCGAAGACGAAGGCGACGGCGAAGATCTGCGCCCCGGCGTGCGCCGAAGATCCCAACGCCGAGACCCCCAGAGCGCTCAAGCGCCCCGCCCCGAGACGAGCCGCAAGCGACATCACGACGAGGCTGGTCGCGCTGCCGCCCACAGCCAGCACGAACTGGGGGCCGAACAGCGTGCCGGAGAAGAACCCGCCGAGGACGAGCCGCAGCACGACAACCGCCGCTGCCGCGCGCGCGCCGTGCACCAGCAGGACGAACAGCGTCACGACGTTGGCCAGGCCCAATCGCACCCAAGGAAACGGATTGGGAAGCAGCCGCTCCACGAGGAAGAGCAGCGTCGCGGCGGCCGCGTACAGCGCGACGCGCACGTACAGCTGCGTTCGCGAGGGCTGGCGCAGAGTGGGCACGTGTCGTCTCCACGTTCCTGCCGGTCGCCCGGCGGAGGTTTCAGCGCGTGATGGCGTCCGCCGGTGCGTCGTCGGCCGCTCCGCTGAAGCGGACCACGAGCTGATTCGGAATGCACACCAGGCTGCGTCCCGGTGCGCGCAGGGTTCCCATCCGCTGACACAATCGGTTGCGACACGGCGCGCGCTCGATCCAGGCCCGACGCTCCGCCAGTCGCACCACGCTGACGCCGGCCGGACCGCGGACCCGCAACGCGACGTCGGCATCGGCATCGACGCGTTGCAGCCCCTCGGCGCTCTGGATCTCCAGAACACGGGCAGCGCCGGAGGGCACGGTGGCACGATGGGAAACGGGGATCACAAGCGCCAGCAGGGCGATCACGACGAGATCGCCGCGTGTTGGCGCGCGTCGGCGTGCACCTGGACGTTGGGAGTCACGCATCTGCGGTGCCCGTGCCGTAACGGCGGAAGGCTCGCGTCAATTGCAGCGGTTGATGATGAAGTCCACGGCGTCGCCCAGCGCGTCGCGCTCCAGCGTGTTCGGCAGCTTGAGCAACGCGCTCTTGGCCCGCTCGCCGAAAGTCCGCGCCCGCGACAGCGCTTCTTCGATGCCACCGTGCGTTTCGACGAAGTGGACCATGCGCGACCAGTCGCCGTCGAAGATCGCTCCCGAGCGAATGTCTTCCTGCATCGCCCAGCGTTCGGCGTCCGGCGCGTTGCGCAGCGCCGTGATCAACGGCAGCGTGACCTTGCCGTCACGCAGGTCGCTGCCCACGGGCTTGCCCACCACGTACGCATCGCCGAGGTAATCCAGCAAGTCGTCGGTGATCTGGAACGCCAGCCCCACGTTGTTGCCGTAGGCGGACACGGGCTCGGTGCTCGTGGCGCCCGCGAGCAGCGCGCCGAGCGTGCACGACGCCTCGATGAGCGCGGCCGTCTTCTCACGGATGAGCACCATGTACTCGTCTTCGCGCATGTCCAGCTTCGCGTGGTACTCGAACTGCATCATCTCGGCCACCGACATGCGGTTCGTGGTCTCTGCCAGAACCGCCATCTCCTCGCGCAAACCGGCGGCCGTGAACAGCTGGAAGCCCTTCGAGTACAGGAAGTCGCCCATCATCAAGGCGATCCCGTCATGCCAGCGGCGATTCACCGCGGCCTGGCCACGGCGTGTCTCGGCCTTGTCGACGACGTCGTCATGGATCAGCGTCGCGGTGTGGATCATCTCCACGACCGCGCCGGCCATGACGCTGTGCGGGCTCGTGCCGCGGTGGGCCTTGACGGACAGCAGGAGCAGCGTCGGGCGCAGGCGCTTCCCAGGCGCCTGCATGAGGTGGCGCCAGACGTCGTCGATGAGCGCCACGCCGGTGGCGCGACAGCAGTCCTGCAGGAAGTCTTCGACGCGCGCGAGCTCGCGTCGCACGTGCGCCCGGAAGTCGTGCACCCGGGCGTCGAGGTTGAAGCGAGCCTCCACACCACTCCGTTCCGTCTCCGCTCGGCGGGCAGGCCGAGCACCCAGGCCACACACCCCCCCCAGGGGCGCGGACCAGGCCGGCACCGCGGTCGGCGACAGCATACACGCGCGGGAGCCCCGGCAAAAGCGCCGAGAACGCCCATCAGTTCACGTAAGACTCGAATGCAAAGCGGGAAGGCTCAAGAATCAGGCGATTTGAGCTCTCGGCGCGTGTGCTCCTTGCCGTCGAAGCTCAAGAGCTTGCGCCGCTCGAAGACCGTAGTCTCCAGATGCACCGGGCGTTTCCAGATGCGCTGGAGGTTGCGCATCGTGTCTTCGGCCTGATCGAGCTTGAGGTCGGCGCCCTCGTGCTGGTGCTTGAGGTACAGCTCGCCCCGGTTTCGGAAGTTGCCGTTCTGCACCACGATGATCGGCTGGCCGAAGTTGGTGAGCTGGAACAACAGCTGCCGCTTGATCTTTTTGAAGCTGCGGCTGTCGATGTGATACATGTCCGTCTGCTTGTTGTAGCTGAAGTGGAACAGCTTGTGGTCGCGGCAGAAGTCCTCGGTGAGGAACGTGTCCACGAAGTTGACGTCGTTGTAGAGCTTACGAACCTCGAACACCTTCTGCAGTCCCAGCCCCAACTGCTTGTCCCAGCGTTTCTTCTCCGTGTAGTCCTCGCAGGCATCCCATTCCGGCCCGAACCTGCCGCGGTTCCACCGGTCCTCGATGTCGCGAAACAACTCCAGGCCCAGCTTGTAGGGGTTGAGCCCGCCGGGCTGGGTGAACACGGTACCGGAGTGATGATCCGCGTAGTCCACGACCTCGGAGGCGTCGAGGAGATCGCGCGTCATCATGCGCGTGTGCCAGAAGGTCGCCCAGCCTTCGTTCATGATCTTGGTCTGCCCCTGCGGCGCGAAGTAGTAGGCCTCGTCGCGCACGATATCCAGGACGTCCTGCTGCCAGCGCTCGAGCGGGGCATGCTCGAGCAGGAAGAGCAGCACGTCGCGCTCGGGCGTCGCCGGGAACTTCTTGGACGCCGCCGTCTTGCGCTCCTTGCTCGCGCGCTGGCGCTCGAGGAACTCGTCGGTGTTGATGAAGCGATCCATGTAGTGCTTGGCCTGCAGTCGTGCCACACCGCGGTCGACCTCGTCGTCCTCCGCGACGCTGGCCTTGGGCTCCATCCGCCGGCGCACATGCGGGGC
>JBFJHN010000196.1:0-5560 GCA_041613275.1 Candidatus Krumholzibacteriia bacterium
ACGAGATCGAGATCGCGCGCTGGCTGCTCGACCGCGGCGCCCCGGTCGACGCGCCTGCCGCACGGGACGCCGATGGCTACGGTGGCCACACGGCGCTGTTCGGCTGCGTGGTCTCGCAGCCGTTTCGTGTGGGATTGCGACGCGACGATGCCTTCGCACGCCTGCTGCTCGATCGCGGCGCAAACCCCAACGCACGCGCCTCACTGCGCAAGCGCTTGCGCTTCGTGGACGACGAGTCGGAGCACGCGTATCACAACGTCACGCCGCGCGGCTGGGGGGAACGGTTTCACGATCCCTCGTGGGTGAGCGACCCCGTCCTGCGGCTCCTGGAGGCACGCGGTGGGCAAGCATGAGTGTGGACGCGCCTGACGAATCGCGGTGCCAATCGCGCCTCCAGACGGCGACGACATGGTCAACCGGATCGGCTATGCTGTCGGCGGTCCCTCGCAACCGAGTCCGCCACCTCCACCGGGAAATGCTCGACGATGTGGAACTTCGACCTGAGCGACGTGCTGTTCAGCTTGAGTCGAATCGTGGTTTCGTATCTTCTTGCCGTTCCCATCGGTTGGAATCGTGAACGGGACGCGCGGAGCGCCGGCCTGCGGACGTTCCCGCTGGTCGCAGTGGGGGCCTGTTCCTACGTGCTGGTTGCGCGCAGCTTCCTGGGCCCGGACGACGCGCTTTCGCGCGTCATCTACGGAGTCATCACCGGCATCGGGTTCATCGGCGGCGGTGCGATTCTCAAGCAGAAGAGCTCCGTCACGGGCACGGCCACAGCGGCCAGCATCTGGAACACCGGTGCGATCGGAACTGCAGTTGCTCTGGAGCGGCTCGACATGGCAATCGTTCTGAGCGCCCTCAACGTCATCACCCTGCACTTCGTGGCGCGCTTCAAATCGAGCGCGGTCAAATCGAACGACTGAAGCTCTGACCCGCAGCCGGACGGCGAATTCGCTTGATTCGCACGCCGTCCTGGCGAAAATGGTGTCGCATCCCTTCACGTGAGGATCAGCCCCCGAAGCGCATGGCAAGCCCCAAAACAACCCCATCGCCCACAACCGAATCCAAAAAGCTCGGCACCTTCGGCGGCGTGTTCACGCCGAGCATCTTGACGATTCTCGGCATCATTCTTTTTCTCCGCGTCGGATATGTCGTGGGCGCCGCCGGCGTGCCGCGGGCCCTCTTGATCCTGTTCATGGCCAACGCCATCTCGGTGCTGACCAGCGTGTCGCTCGCGGCCATCGCGACGAACCTACGCGTGGGCAAGGGCGGCGACTACTATCTCATCTCCCGCACGCTTGGCATCCAATACGGCGGAGCCTTGGGACTGATCCTGTTCTTGGCGCAGTCCGTCTCGGTGGCGTTCTATTGCATTGGCTTCGCGGAAGCCGTGCGTGATCTCTTGGGCTCGGAGTCGGCTACCGTGCTGCGACTGTTGGCCGCGAGTTCGGCAGCGCTCCTTTTCGTACTCGCCTGGCTGGGCGCCGAATGGGCGACACGTTTCCAGTACGTCGTGATGGCCGCCCTCGTCATCGCGCTGGCGTCTTTCTTCTACGGCGGCGCGCAGGCGTGGACGCCCGAGGCGGTGCGGGGCAACTTGGTGCCGTCGTCGACGGCACCCTTCTGGGCGATCTTCGCCATTTTCTTTCCCGCCGTCACCGGCTTCACGCAGGGCGTCAGCCTGTCGGGGGATCTGCGCGATCCCAGTCGTAGCCTGCCGCTCGGGACCTTTGCTGCGGTGGGCGTGAGCTTCGTGGTGTACGTGGTCGTCGTCCTGCTGTTTGCAGGTGCGCTTCCCGGAACCGTCTTGGTCAACGATCTCGGCTCGATGCGGCGCGTGTCGGTGATCCCCGCGCTGGTCGATTTGGGCGTGATCTGCGCCACGCTCAGCTCGGCGCTGGCGTCGTTCATGGGCGCGCCGCGCATTCTGCAGGCGGTGGCCGGTGACAAGATCTTTCCGGGACTCGGCCTGTTCGCGCACGGCACCGGCGAGACGCAGAACCCGCGCCGTGCGCTGCTCCTTGCCGCCGCCATCGCCGCCACCGTCATCGCGATGGGAGATCTCAACGCCATTGCGCCGCTGGTCTCCATGTTCTTCCTGATTTCGTACGGCCTCCTGAACTACGCGACGTTCTTCGAGGCTCAGGCGCAGAGCCCGTCGTTCCGCCCGCGCTTCCGCTGGTTCGATCGTCGCCTGAGTCTCCTGGGGGCCTTCGCGTGCGCCGGAGTCATGTTCGCGATCGATGCGCGCTGGTCGCTCGTGGCAGTCGCGATCATGGCATCGCTGCACGTGTACCTGGGCCGGCGGGCGCGGTTGCGCCGCTGGTCGGATAGCACACGCGCGCACCGTTTGCAGCGGGTGCGGCAAGATCTCTTCGCCATCGCCGCCGAGGCCGATCACCCCGCCGATTGGCGACCGGTCATCCTGGCCTTTTCGGAGAACCCGGAACGCCTCGAAACCGTGCTGCAGGTCACGAACTGGCTGGAAGGCGAGAGTGGATTCTCAACCCTGGTCCGTATCGCCGACGCGCGGGGTTCGCGCGCGCAGGCGCTGCGTGATGAGGTCAAATCCGAGCTGCAAGCCAAGATCAAGAGCGGCAACTACTCGACGTTCGCCAAGGTCGTCGTGGTCGAGGACGCGCGTCACGCGTTCCCGACGGTGCTGCAGGCGCACGGCCTGGGCCCGGTGCGTGCGAACACCGTGCTCGTCAATTGGCTGAGCGACACGAGCAATTTCACCAACGTGCACACCTACGGAAACCAGCTGCGCTACGCGCTGCGCTTCGGCTGCAACATCGTCGTCGTTTCGGGCTCTACGCGGGACAAGAACCTGTTGCAGGAGACACGTGCAGAGGATCGTCGCATCGACGTGTGGTTCCGCCAAAATGCCACCGGCACGCTCACCTTGCTGTTGGCGTACCTGACGACCCGCCACCGGGACTGGAAGGAGGCCAAGATCCGCGTGCTGGTCACCTCCTCGGGAGATCCTGAGCAGGTCGTCAGCGCCATGCGTGAGAAGCTCGACGCGTTCCGCATCATCGCCGAGGTGGTCGTCGTCCAAGAGCGCAACCTCGACCAGCTCACGCAACACTCTGCCGGCTCCGAGCTGGTGCTTCTTCCTCTACGCCTCGAAGGCGACGCCGTCACCAGCGTTTTCGACGCCTCTCTCGACGATATCGTTGCCAACTTGGGATACGTCGGGTTCGTTCTTGCCAAGCAGGATCTGGATCTCGACGTCGATCCCGAGGACGGCGTGCTGGGCGAGCTGGCGCGCGCAGAGGAAGCCGCCCGGCGTGCGCGCGAGAGCGCCGAGCGCGCCCAAAGCGAGGTACAGCGTGTCGAGGAGGGCTTGGCCGCGGGCGTGGATTCTTCCCGGGTCTCCTCCGACGGTGAGCCGATCCCACGCGAAGCCGAGCTGGCGGCGCTTCGCAAGCGTGCGCTGAAGGCCAAGGCCAAGGCCGAAGCCACGCAGCAAGAGCTCGAAGCTCTGCAGCGCCGGATGGGTCGTGCCGAAGCTTCTGGCGAACAGCCGGCGCCGTAAGGCGCGTCCTAGAACCGTGTCGGGGTGACGATGGACGGGCAGATGGTCTTCGTGTTCGCGGTGGCGCTCGCGGCGCTCGTGGCCTTCGTTCTCGAGCGCTTTCCGATCGCGCAGATCGCGCTCACGATCCCCGTCGTCCTGCTGGTTGCGGGAATCCTCGAACCGGCAGAGGCGCTGGCGGGCTTCGCCCATGGCAGCACGGTCACGGTCGCCGCCATGCTGGCCTTGAGCCTGGGGTTGGTGAAGACCGGCGCCATGGCGCGCCTTGGCGCATGGGCGCGCAACCTCAGCCTGGGTGGAACCACGGCGCGCCTCGCGGTGCTGTGCGCGCTCGTCGCCGTGCTCTCGCCTTTCCTCAACAACACGGCCGTCGTCGTCGTCTTCCTGCCCGTCTTCCTGGCCGCCGCGCGCCAGGCCGATCAGCCCCCATCCCGCTTTCTCATGCCGCTGTCGTTCGCGGCCATGCTGGGCGGCACCATCACGCTCATCGGCACGTCGACGAACCTCATCGTGCACGGGATGGCCGAATCGCGCGGCTTCACCGAGCTGTCCATGTTCTCGATCGCGCCGCTGGGGCTGATCTACTGTGCTGTCGGCTTCGTGTATCTGTTCACGGTGGGTGCGTGGCTGCTTCCCAAGCGCGCGCCCGAGACCGACATCTCCGAGAAATTCGACGTCCGAAGCTTCGTCACCGAGCTTCAGGTTCCGGATGCGGACGACATCGTGGGCGTGACGATCGAGGACCTGAAGTGGGAGCACGAGTACGACGTCAGCGTCCTGGGCATTCGCCGGCACGGCGTGCTGCTGACCAGCTTTCTCGTTCACCGAAGGGTCGAGGCGGACGACGTGCTGATCGTCCAGGGCAACAGCCAGAGCTTGGTGGCGCTGTCGAACGTCTACGGCCTGCAGCCGCCGCACGTGCGACGCGTGGGCGACGCGGACGACGGTGACCTTCGTCTCGTCGAAGTGCTCGTGGGTCCCGATTCGCCGCTGAAGGGCAAGACGCTCGATCGAACGCGCATGCGCGAACGCTTCAGCGTCACCGTGCTGGCCGTGCAACACCATCGGCACGTGGTGCACACGCGGCTCCACAAGGCGCGCCTGCGTGCCGGGGACATCCTTCTCGTCGAAGGGGAGGTGAGCGCTCTCGAGGAGCTGGCCGAGGAGCCGGGCTTCATCCCCCTCGGGGAAGTCTCGACGCCCATCACCGATCGGCCCGGTGTCCGCGTCGCCGTGGGCACGATGGTCGGCGTCATCGGCCTGGCGAGCTTCGGCGTCACCAGCATTCTCAACGCGGCGCTGGTCGGCGTGCTCGTGATGCTGTTCACGCGCTGCATCGATCTGCAGGAGCTCTTCAACGAGCTCGAGTGGAACGTCGTCTTCTTGCTGGCAGGTCTCATCCCGTTGGGCACGGCGATGGAGATCACCGGCGCGGCGGAATGGCTGGGGGAGGCTGCTTCGAGCATGCTGGAGCCCCTGGGGCCGCGCGCCGTCATCGGGGGCTTCTACCTGCTGACGTTCCTGCTGACGGCCGTCATGTCGAACAACGCCACCGCGATCATTCTGACGCCGGTGGCGCTCGACACGGCTGCGAACCTCTCGATCAATCCCTATGCGCTTCTCGTCGCGGTCATGTTCGGCGCGTCCGCGTCGTTCTTGACCCCGATGGGCTACCAGACGAACACGCTCATCTACGGACCGGGGGGATATCGGTTTGTCGACTACGTGCGCGTGGGGCTTCCGCTCAACCTGCTGCTTCTGGTCCTGGCGACGCTGGGGATCCCGTTCTTCTTCGGATGAGCGTGCTCAATGGAGCGCCATCGAAAAGCGTCGCCGCCACGTCCGCGTGACCTCGTCGTTCTCGCTGCGAAGCGCGAAGAGCGCGATGCACGCGCGGCGCGCTCCGTCGTCGTCGAGCGTGCGGTTTCGCGAGATCAACGTGACCCATTTCTCGAGCGCGCCCGAGGCGTCGCCGGCGCGCAACGCCTGCGCCGCCTCGCGGTAGAGCGCCAGGTCCGC
>JBFJHN010000197.1:0-5554 GCA_041613275.1 Candidatus Krumholzibacteriia bacterium
CCGCATCCCAGCATCGAGTGCGACGCCAAGCGCGTGCAGGTGGCGCTGGCCATGGAACGCCTCAAGCAGGTCACCTGGGAGCGCCACCCGTTGACCATCGTGCCCCCGGCGTCGGCCGATCTGTGGGTGACCGCCGATGCCGGCTTCGTGAAGCTCACCGTGAGCGGTCCGGAGCCCCGCATGGCCGCGCCCGATCCGGCGGAGTTCGGGCTCTTCCTCGACACCAGCCAGCTCGAGCCCGGGCGTCACGAGGCGCTCGAGATCGTCTGGCACTTTCCTCCGTGGGCGCAGCCGGTGCGCATCGAGCCTTCGTCGGTGAGCGTCACCGTGCACCTCGATGCCGAAGGCGAGCGCGGTGCCGCCGCCGACACGAGCCGCGTGCAGGTTCCCTGACATTGCCGCGCGCGGAGTCGGCGTGCGCTTGCCAGGCCCGGACGGGCCCGGATATGATGCCGCGCGTTGGGTGGGTGTGCGTGGGGAGTGATGTTTGATCCGCTGGCTGCCGTTCGTCGTCTGGTTGCTGATCCTCTTCGGCATTTCTTCGATTCCGGACCTGAGCGTCGGTCCCGACCGCGCTCCGGGTTTCGACAAGCTGCTCCACGTCGGCGCCTATTCGGTTTTGGGCGCCCTCTTCGGCTTTGCGACGCGGACTTCGCGTTCCACGCGGGCGCTGTGGACGGGCGCCCTGGTCGGCCTCGGCGTCGGGACGCTGGACGAGCTCTATCAGAGCACGGTTCCGGGGCGTGAGGTCGACGCCTTCGACGCGTTGGCCGACGTGATCGGCGTGATGCTGGGCGCTTGGGTGTGGTCTGCCTGGACGCAGCACCGCCGGAGGACCATGCTGTCGTAGCGCGAGCGGGAGGCGACGTCGACATGCGCTTCAAACGACAACGCGGCACGCAGGACGTTCTGCCCGAGCAGGCGACGCGCTGGCAGACGGTGGAGCGCAGCATGCGTTGCACGTTGGAAGCGTACGGCTACGGTGAAATCCGCACGCCGCTGTTCGAAGACACGCAGCTGTTCGTGCGCGGAGTCGGCTCGGACACCGACATCGTGCAGAAGGAGATGTACACCTTCGAAGACCGCAAGGGTCGCAGCTTGACGCTGCGCCCCGAAGGCACGGCGGCGGTCGTGCGCGCCTACCTCGAAAACCACATGGGACGCGAAGCCGGGGTGCGCCGCCTGTACTACTTCGGCCCCATGTATCGCTACGACCGCCCGCAGGCCGGACGCTACCGCGAGTTCTTCCAGGTCGGCGCCGAAGCCATCGGCAGCGGCGAGCCCGAGCAGGACGTCGAGCTCATCGAGCTCATGATGTGCATGCTCGCAGATCTGGGGCTCGAGGGTCTTCGGGTCGAGGTCAACAGCGTCGGCCACCCCGGATGTCGTCGCGTCTACGAAGACGTCTTGCGCGCCGCGCTCCAGGATGCAAAGGGCGAGCTCTGCGACACGTGCGTCGGACGCACGACCGAAAACCCTCTGCGGGTGTTCGACTGCAAGAACGAGAGCTGCCGCCGCGTTGCCGAGCGCCTGCCGGTCCTGCGCGCCCACCTGTGCGACGACTGCGAGGCGCACCACGCGCGCGTCATGCGCGCGCTGGACGCGTTGGGCATCGAGCACCGCGAGAACCCGCACATCGTGCGCGGGCTCGACTACTACACGCGCACCGCGTTCGAGGTGCACGACCCCGCGCTGGGCGCGCAGAGCGCGCTCGGCGGTGGCGGGCGCTACGACGGTCTCGTCGAGGCATGCGGCGGGCCGTCGACGCCGGCCGTGGGCTTCTCGGCGGGGATCGAGCGCATCCTGCACGCGCTCGAGCGCACGCGCGAGGCGCAGTCTGTTGCCTCGGCGCCCGTTTGGGTGCTGCCGCTGGGCGAGGCCACCCGCATCGAAGCGCTGCGTTTGGCGCGCGAGCTGCGGCGCCACGTGCCTGCGGCGGTCGATCTCAGCGGGCGCTCGTTGAAGGCTCAGCTGCGCGGTGCGGATCGCGCCGGCGCCCGCGTGGCCGTGATCGTGGGCGACGACGAGCTGGCTGCGGGCACAATTCTGGTGCGCCGCATGCGCGAGGGAGAACAAGACAGCGTGGCGCGCGCCGAGGCCGCCGACGTGGTGGCAAAGCTCGTCCGTACGGCGGAAGGAGGGGCATGAGCTGGAGACGCACGCACACGTGCGGCGCGCTGCGACCCGAGCACGCCGACTGCGACGTGGTGCTCACCGGTTGGGTGAACCGCCAGCGTGATCACGGCGGGCTCACGTTCGTCGATCTGCGCGATCGTTACGGGATCACTCAGGTCGTCGCAGAAGCCGGCGCGCAGCAGGCGAAGCTCGCCGCGCTGCGCAGCGAGGACGTCGTCGCCATACGCGGCCGCGTCCGCCGACGCCCGCCGGAGATGGTGAACCGCAACCTCCAAACCGGCGAGGTCGAGCTCCTGTGCGACGACGTGCAGGTGCTCGCACGCGCCGAGACCACGCCGTTCCCGATCGACAGCGACCAGGAGCCGTCGGAGGAGCTCAAGTTCCGCTACCGCTATCTCGAGCTGCGCCGTCCGTCGTTGCAGCACAGCATGATCCAGCGCCATCGCGCCGTCATGGCGGCGAGAGGGGCGCTCGACGCGCAGGGCTTCCTCGACATCGAAACGCCGCTTCTGATCAAGACCACGCCCGAGGGTGCGCGCGACTACGTCGTTCCGAGCCGGCTGTATCCGGGGAAGTTCTACGCCCTGCCGCAAAGCCCGCAGATCTACAAGCAGGTCTTGATGGTGGCGGGCTTCGATCGCTACTACCAGCTGGCGCGTTGCCTGCGCGATGAGGATCTGCGCGCCGATCGCCAGCCGGAGTTCACCCAGATCGATCTGGAGATGAGCTTCCCCACGCAGGAAGACGTCTGGCAGGTGACCGAGACGACCGTCGCCGCGATGTGCGAGGCCACGGGACACCCGCGACCCGAGACGCCGTTTCCGCGCTTCACCTACGACGAGGCGCTCGAGCGCTGGGGCATCGACAAGCCGGACGTGCGCTTCGATCTGGAGCTGCAGGACACGAGCGCCGCGTTCGAGGGCACCGCGTTCAAGGCCTTCGCCGGCGCTCTGGCCGACGGCGGACGCGTGCGGCTGCTGCGCGTTCCGGGCGGCGCGAAGCTCTCGCGCAAGAACATCGACGACCTCACCGAGGTGTCGCGTTCGGCGGGCGCGCGCGGTCTGGCCTGGCTGAAGCTCGAAGCCGACGGCACGCCTGCCGGCGGCATCGCCAAGTTCCTTGGCGATGCCGAACTCGGACGCTTGCGCGAGACGGCCGGCGTGCAGGCCGGCGACCTGCTGCTCTTCGTCGCCGACACGCCGCGCGTTTCGGCCCAGGCGCTGGGGGTCGTGCGCCTGCGGGTGGCCGATCTCGTCGACGCTCCCCGCCGGGAAGGCTTGCACTTCTCGTGGGTGCACCGCTTCCCGATCTTCGAGCCCTCGGACACGCCGACCGGCTGGGCCCCGTCGCACCACATGTTCACGATGCCCGAGCCCGCGTCGCGCGAGCGCATCGAGTCCGATCCCGGCAACGTGTACGGCCAGCTGTACGACCTCGTGTGCAACGGCCTGGAGCTCGGGTCCGGCAGCATCCGTATCCACGAGCCTGCGCTGCAGCGACGCATCATGAAGCAGATCGGTCTCACCGACGACGAGATCGAACGCAAGTTCAGCTTCCTGCTGAACGCGCTGCGCTACGGCGCGCCGCCGCACGGAGGCATCGCTCTGGGATTGGATCGTTTGGTCATGCTGCTGGTCGGGGGCGACAGCCTGCGCGACGTCATCGCGTTTCCGAAGACGCAGCGCGCGGCCTCGCCCATGGACGGCAGCCCGTCCGAGATCAGCCCGGAGCAGCTGGCCGAGCTGGGCCTGCGCCTCGTCGCGCCGGCCCCCGGAGACGGCGCGCGCGAAGGGAGTTCGGAGACGCCTGGGGCGTCGTAAACGCCTGCCGGGGCCGCGCCTTGACGCTCGCGGAATGCCGGTGCTAGCCTCGATGTGTGCCGAATCGGTTGCGTGATCCCGTCTCCCAATCCCGACTCGGGTCGCCGGTTTGGCCTGCGGGTCCCCTTGGCGGATCCGAGCTGCGAGAGGTTCCGTCGCTGGACAGTGAGTCTCACAGTCGAAGCCCCCTCTGCACGGGCTTCACGCCCCCCCGCCGCCGGCACGCCGGGAAGCGTGGGGGGACTCTTTTTCCCACCGGTCCGCGACGTCGATCCATTCGAGGTGAGAACGCTTGAGTCGTGACTCCTCGGCGGAGGCCAAGGACGTCGTGTCCTTGGAAGGCATCGAACCCGTCGATCTCCTGGGACGCAACGATCGCAACCTGCGCGTCATCGAAGCCTCGATGGGCGGGCGCGTGGTCGTGCGCGGCGATCAGGTGTTTCTCTCCGGCGAGGAGCAGCAGGTCCAGGAGCTCAAGCGCGTTCTCGTCGGCCTCATCGAGATGGTGCGGCGCAAACGCGCGCTGTCCGAGGACGACGTGCGCTACGCCATCGAAACGCGCGACCACGAAGAATCGACGGCCTCGTTGGTGGACGAGCCGGTGCTCGTCAACAGTCGGCGTGAGTCCGTGGTGCCGAAGACGTTCGGGCAGCGCGACTACCTGCGCGCCATCGCCGAGCACGACATCGTCTTCGGTATCGGGCCGGCCGGGACGGGCAAGACCTACCTGGCCATCGCCGCGGCCGTGGCGGCGCTGCGCCGCCGAGAGATCGATCGCATCATTTTGACGCGCCCGGCGGTGGAGGCCGGCGAGAAGCTCGGCTTCTTGCCCGGCGACTTCCAGGAGAAGGTCGACCCCTACCTGCGTCCGCTGTACGACGCGCTGCAGGAGTTCATGGGCGAGGACGCTCTGCGGCGGGCCATGGAAACGCACGTGGTCGAGGTGGCGCCGCTCGCCTACATGCGCGGGCGCACCCTGCGGCACGCCTTCGTCATTCTCGACGAAGCGCAGAACGCCACGCTGCCTCAGGTGAAGATGTTCCTCACCCGGCTCGGTCCGCAGAGCCGCGCCGTGGTCACCGGCGACATCACCCAGATCGACCTGCCCAAGCCGGACAGCTCCGGCCTGGTCGCGGTCCAGAGCATCTTGAAGAACATCGAGGGCATCGCCTTCGTGTACCTGTCCGACGCCGACGTCGTGCGCCATCGGCTGGTGCAGAAGATCATCCTGGCCTTCGCGAACCCGGGGAGCACGGGGGTGGAGAGCGGTTCCGGCAGTCCTCCGGACACCACACCGTGAAGCTCACCCTCGTACGCGCGCCCGGAATCCGCACGCCACCGAGAACCCAAGACACCCTCGTCGCTCTGGCGCGACGGCTGGCACCATCCTGGCTGCGTGTCCAACTGGTGTTGACCGACGACGCGCAAATGCGGCGGCTGAACCGGGAGTTCCGTGATCTCGATCGCGCCACGGACGTGCTTTCCTTCCTCTACGACTCGACGCCGGATGCGACGGACGACGCGCCGCAGGCCGAGATCTACGTCTCGCTGCCGCGCGCGCGGCTCCAGGCGCGCGAGCGCGGCCACTCCCTGGGCAG
>JBFJHN010000198.1:0-5550 GCA_041613275.1 Candidatus Krumholzibacteriia bacterium
CCGCCTTCGTCACGCGCTGGGAGCTGCGGCTGTATCGCAGCGACGATCCCGTGCAACCGGTACACACGCTGACGGGAAGCGGGCTGAGCGCCGAGCACAGCGTGTCCTGGGACGGGAGCGTCGACGCCCCCGCATCGGAAGGCTCCGTGTGGAGAGCCGGCGACGAGATCACCGCCGTGCTGCGCGTCTTCGACGCAGCCGGTCACATGGACGAGGCCCATCCCGAACGCATGCGTCTGGTCGACGCGCGCTGGAGCGGTGCGGCGCCGACGGACGACGACGCACGGCTGCGGTCCGACGCGACCGAGGGCGCGCCGCGCCTGCAGAGCATTCCGCTGCGCGGCGGGTTGGTGCGCGTGCACGGCAGTGCGCTGCCGAGCGACGTGCGCGTGCAGCTCGACGGCGACGCGGTACGCGTCCAGCCCGACGGCACCTTCGTGGCCGAACGCTTCGTGCCGCGCGGGCCCCAGCAGATGGCGCTCGCGGCGACACGCGCCGATGGTGAGGAGTGGGCGGGAAGCCTCGACGTCGAGGTCGAGGACTCGCAGCTGTTCGTCGTCGGCCTCGCCGACGTCGGGATCGGCGACACGTCTCATCGCGGTCGGCGCGATCTCCTGGCAGGAGACCCGCTGAACGATGGAAGCTTCTACGGCACAGGGCGTTTGGCTGTGTACCTCAAAGCACGCTGGAACTCCAGGTATCGCGCCACACTGCATCTCGACACGCGCGAGGAGGAGTTCGAGAACTTGGGCGACCGCCTGGACCGCAAGGACCCGCGCCGACTTTTCCGGCACCTGGATCCGGATCGACACTTCCTCACCTACGGGGATGGCTCCACGACGCTGTCGGACGTCGACACGCAAGGGCGCTTCTACGCGCGCTTCGATTGGGACCGCTCGCGCGTTCTCTGGGGCAACTACGCCACGGGGCTCACGGGCACCGAATTCGGCCAGTACAACCGCAGCCTGTACGGCGCGCAGCTGCAGCATCGCAGCCTGCGCTCGACGACGCACGGCGACGCACGCGTCGACGCCACCGCGTTCGTGTCGGAACCGCAGACGGCGTTCGCGCACAACGAGTTCCTGGGGACGGGCGGGAGCCTGTACTACCTGGAGCACGGGGAAATCGTCGAAGGCTCCGAGAAGATCTGGGTCGAGGTGCGCGACCGCGACAGCGACCGCGTGCTCGAAAACGTGACCTTGGCGCGCGAGCGTGACTACGAGATCGACGAGCTGCAGGGTCGCGTTCTGCTGCGCCGCCCGTTGATGCAAACGTCGGGCCTCGTGTCGCCCGGCATCGTGCGCGATACGCCGCTCGACGGCAATCGCGTCGTGCTGCTGGTCGATTACGAGTACGTGCCACAGGGATTCGACCCCGACGAGGTCACCTACGGCGGGCGCGCCAAGGTGTGGGCCGGCGACGTGCTGGGGCTGGGCGGCACCTTCGTCGAGGAGAGCCGCGACGGGCAGAACTATCGCCTGGCCGGCGGCGACGTGGCCGTGCGCGCCGGGCGCGGCACCTATCTCAAGGCCGAGTACGCCGAGAGCGAGGCCGACCAAGCGACTTCGAGCGCCTTCTCAAGTGACGGCGGGATGACGTTTACGGAAGTAGGCTTGAGCCAAGGCTCCACCGCTGCGTCCGCGCTCGGCGTTGCGGGTGCCGCACGGTCGCTCGAGGGTCGCCTGGACGTCAACGAGCTCACGGGCCGCACCCACCTGCCGACGCTAGGTGCGTGGTGGAAGAGGCGCGACGCGGGCTTCTCGACCGCGCGGCTCGCGACGGCGCGCGACACCGAGAGCTTCGGCGCCGAGGTCGACTGGCGCGCCACGCCGCGCTTGAGCTTCGGCACGCGCTGGAGCGTCGTCGACGCAAGCGGTGCGCGTGTGGATCGGCGGCTGTCGCTGCAGGGCACGTACCGCGTGCACCGCTGGCAGCTCGGCGGGGAGGTGCGCGACCTCTCCGGCAGCGGCGCGCCCGGCGCTTCGACTGCGGGAATCGGCTCGGCTGCGGCCGCGCGTCCGCTCACCGGACCCGATCGCGAAGGCACCTTGGGCGGCGTGCGCGTGGGGCTGGACGTAACACCCGGCGTGAACGTGTACGCACAGGGTCAAGCGACGTTGCGCAAGGAAAACGGCGTCGAAGACAACCACTTCGGCTCGCTCGGCGTGCGTGCACGTCTCGGCACGCGGCTCGAGCTCGACGCCGAAGCCGGCGCCGGCACGCGCGGCCATGCTGCCAAGCTCGGGGCCGACGTGAACGTGGCACCGAACCAGGAGCTCTTCGGCACCTACACGCTGTCGGCCGATCGCGTCGACGGGGATCGCGGCGTGCTCAGCCTTGGACAACGGCGCACGCTGAGCGACCAGCTGCGCGTGTTCAGCGACCACCAGTTCACGCACGGCGAACGGCAGAGCGGCCGCGCACAGACCTTCGGTCTCAACCTGAACCCGCGCCCGCATCTGTCGCTGGGCGGCTCGCTGCAACGCAGCCACCTCGACGACGCGTCGCGCGGCACCATCGACCGCGATGCCGTCTCGCTCACGCTCGGAATGCGCACGCCGTCGTCGCGCCTGAGCCTCAAGGGCGAGCTTCGCAACGACGAGGGCCAGACGTCGCGCCGCCAGTGGTTGACGTCGAATCGCTTCGATCTGGGGATGTCGCCCGACTGGACGCTGCTGGGCAAGGTGAGCTTCGCGCGCACGCTCGATCGCTCGGCCGGCTCGAACGACGGGGCGTTCCTGGAGAGCGGCGTCGGTCTCGCCTATCGACCGGTGCGGCACAACCGCTGGAACGCGCTGGCGCGCTACACGTTCCTCTACGATCTGCCGGTCGAATCCACGTCGACGCGCCGTGACGAACGCTCGCAGGTGGTCTCGGGCGACGTCGGCTACAGCGTGCACCGTCGCGTCGAGCTCGGCGGGCGCTACGCGCTCAAGCTCCAGGAGCTGCGCGAGGATCGCGACGCCGGGACGTGGGCCGAGTCGAGACTGGACCTCGCGGTACTGCGTGCACGCTACCACCTGCTGCACAAGCTGGACGCCGTCGGTGAATACCGCTGGCTGTGGAACGATCACACGCAAGACATGCAGCACGGCGCCCTGATCGCCGTCTACCAGCACATCGCCGCCAACCTCAAGCTGGGCGCGGGCTTCAATGCCACGCGCTTCTCCGACGATCTCACCCAGCTCGACTACGACTCCTACGGCTGGTTCCTGCGCCTCATCGGCAAGTACTAGAATTCCATACCGTTCGAAGAGCCGGGCCACTCCCGCTGCGCGAATGCTCACGTTGCGTCGTCGTGCCTCGAGCCCGTGTCCAGAACATGGTTCGCGTGCTCGGCATCGGCGACCGGAACCAGAAGGTCGCATCCGAGCGAGGTCGGATGCATCGCGCTGGGCGCCCGAGACCGTACGCAAGCCGTGATTCCGGCTTCCTCGAGCCGGGTACGATTCATCTCGGCGAGCGCTTGCAAGTCGTAGCCGCGCACGACGACCCACGTCGACTCGCTTGGCTCGGCGTGAGAGAAGTCGGCGACCGGGGAAGTTGCTTCGACAGCCCAGTGCGGTGTGCCGCTGGCCCCTGGCGATGCCGAGGAATCGTTCTGCCTCGGCACACGGAGGATCTCGCCGCAGGCGTTGCACGTCTCCATCAGTCCCTCACGGCTGCGGTCGAACGCGAGTGCCGCTCCGCAGTGGGGACACGAGGTCTCGATCGTGAACCACGCGCGTCCCGGCGCCCCCGGACGCTTGGGGAGAAGCTGCAGGACCAGCAGCACGAGCGAGACCGGAACCCAGGCGGCACCCATCAACCAATGCGCCAGGCCGGCGATCGACGCGATGCTCAGAACGCCGTACAACGTGACCGTGTACGCGATCACACCGCTCACGATGGTGCGCGCGGGGAAGCCCTTTGACTTTGACAGCCGATAGATCGGTACGAAGAAGAGGACCGTCAGAAGGAAACCGATCGCGAAGAGCATCGATCCGTTCTATCGGTAGAGTCGCTTCAGGTTCGACCAGCTGGAACGGACCACGCTCGTGATGCATTCCGTGGGCACGACTTCCGTGACGTTGACCCCGAACCCGTTCTGCCAGTTATCGAAGTAGACGACACCGTAGATCTCGAGGTGCGTCGGCGTGTCGACGTACGGCAGCGCCTCCTCTGGAACCACCCACGGATGCACGGCCGCGTCGTTCGTGCAGCCGCAAGCGTCGAGGACTGTCACGCGCCGATCGGCGCCGGTGGCCTTCAGGCGTCCGCGCGCGAGCGGCACCGCGCCCTGGCCCACGAGCGCGTGCGTCTGAAAGCCCAACCATCCCCACTCGTCTCCGAAGGCACGGTTGAACTCCGCGCTCGGCTCGCCACCGAAGAGACACAGCTCGGCGGGCACGCCCGTGGGCGCGATGAACGGCACCAGCTCGTACGTGTATGCGTGACCGGGTTGCACGTCGCGATCGATGAAGCGATGATCGCTTCGCGTTCCCGGTGTGCGTGGGATACACGCGACCACGACACCACGGCCGCCGCAGGCGAAAGGCCGGCGCTCGATGGCGATGCTCGTAAACTCGGGCACGCTGCCGTCGTCCTCCAACGTGACCGTCAACTCGACCTCGTCGCTGCGTGCCACGTTCGAGAACCCGATCCGTCCACGTTCGACCTGGCGGCCCGCGGGAATCGCGATGCTTTCGATGGCGACCGCCCCGTCGGCGTTCGCCATCGTGAACCTCACCGAGTGCAGTGCCGTCCCCCTCCACTGCAGAGCACCGACGTTGAAATCGCCCGGCTGGACGCCGCGGACCGACACCACCGGGGTGCCGGCGCCGCGCAGGTCGCCGAGGACCGCGCTTGGAGCGTGGTTGAACCCGTCGATGCTCTCGAAGTCGGCGACCCAGGAGAAGCGCGCCTCGAAGGATTCGACCGGCGGATCGAAGGTGAAGATGACGTCTGCGTTCATCGGCCCGGTGAGGTCGCGAACTGCGGTCCCGAACCGTTCCAGGTTCGATCCCGTGAGACGGACTGTGACACCGCCGAGCGACGTGGCGTCGCCGCTGTTCTCCCACCAGCCGAACGTCTTCACGTCGGCAGCGGCAGGGAGCGCGAAAAGCACGATCCAAACCAGGATCGAAGACGAGCGAAGGAAAATCGTGCGGGACATCGCAAACCTCCGACGCTGAGGTTTTGCGCGCGCCCACAGCGGGCGCACGGCGAAGCCGCGGGTGGCCAGCGCCAGAAAGTATAACGGGGTTCTCGCGGGTGAGCAACGTTGCGAGCTTTGCGTTCAGCGACGCGTGCTGCGTGCAGCCAGCGCCAGCTTGGCGGCGGCGTCTTCCCAGACGCGCTCGCTGACATTCTCGACGAAGAGCTGCAGATGATGGTAGGGAATCTCGATGCCGGCACGGTCGAGCGCGAGCTTGCTGGCCTCCGTGACTTGCGCGTGCACCTCGGGCTCACAGACGGCATCGTGGATCCACACGCGCACCTCGAGATCGACCCCCGAAGCGCCAAGCTCCTTGACGACCACCTCGGGCGCCGGCTGGTGCATGACGGCCG
>JBFJHN010000199.1:0-5532 GCA_041613275.1 Candidatus Krumholzibacteriia bacterium
CCACCGTCGCCAGCGCGCCCCAGGCCAACGTGGCGCGGGCGGCGCTCATGGGCACGTCACGGCGACGCCGCCGTGCTCCAACGCGCGGCCACCGCGCGCGGCATCATGTCCCGCAGGACGCGCCGCACGCCGAGCGAGGGGAGCGCCATGCTCAGGAGCCCGAAGCCGAAGAACAGGATGAACGGGATGTCGGCGACAACGCCCAACCCGGTTCCGAGGACCTTCCACAAGACGATGTAGACCACGAGCACGACTTCGAGCATGGCCACCGTCGTCCCGCGCACGCGATAGCCGCGCGGCATGACCGGACGAACGCGTGCTCCCGGCTTGGGCGTGCGCTCGAATGTGAGGTCGCGGCTGAACAGCCCCTCGAGCACCGCACGCGTGTTGGACACGGCGAGCCCCGCTCCCAGGGCCATGGCGGGCAGGCTGCGCGTCGCGACGGCGCGCGGGGTCGCCGCGCGCGAGCCGATCTGCGCCAGCGTGTAGAACGCCAGAAGCGGCAGCGTTCCGATGAACAGCAGCTCGATCTCACCGGGCAGCAGGCCCAGCACCGTGGTCTCGGGCGCGAACACGCGCGCCGGCGTCCGCAGCAACGCCAGCAGCAAAAGCAGCGGATACGCCGCGTAGCACGTCAGATGCAGGAACGCCTCGACCTTCACGCGCAGCGGTAGGGGCGCGCGCATCAGACGCGGCAGCAGCTTCCGCGCCACCTGCACGCCACCCTTGGTCCAACGGCGCTGCTGCGAGCGAAAGCTGTCCGGCTCCGTGGGGAGCTCACCGGGCACGACGACGTCGCGCAAATACACCACACGCCAACCTTCGAGCTGCGCCCGGAAGCTCAGATCGAGATCTTCGGTGACGGTGTCGCTGGTCCAGCCACCGGCGGACTCGATCGCGCGGCGTTGCCACACGCCGCAGGTCCCGTTGAAGCTGAGGAAGCACCGGGCCCACGAGCGCGCCGTTTGCTCGACGACGAAGTGTCCGTCCAGAAGGATCGCCTGCATGCGCGTGAACCACGATGCTTCGCGGTTCAGATGACCCCAGCGCGCCTGCACGGCACCGACGCCGGGCTGCAGCACGTGTGGGACGACACGCTTCAGGAAGTCGGGCGGCGGCACGAAGTCCGCGTCGAAGATCGCGACCAGCTCGGCGTGCGAGCGCCGCAGGCCGTCGGCCAGCGCACCCGCTTTGTATCCCGTGCGATGCGTGCGATGAAGGTGGTCGATGTTCAGGCCACGGTTGCGCAGCACGCGCACGAGGCGGCGCGTGAGGCGGGTGGTGCAATCGGTCGAATCGTCGAGGACCTGAACGTGCAAGCGGTCGCGCGGATAGTCGAGGCGCGACACGGCTTCCAGCAGGCGTCGGGCGACGAAGCGCTCGTTGAACAGCGGCAGCTGTACGGTCACGGTGGGCCAGTCGCGGGGCGCAGGGGGCTGCACGATCGACCGGCGCGCGGCGCGCAGGTGCACGGCGAGCAAGGTGAGGCGATACATGCCGTACACGACCAGGCAGCCGCACACCATGTAATACAAACCGGACAGGGTGGACCCCAGCAGCTCCATGCAACCTCCGACACGTCCCAGCCCGATCCCACGGGGCACGCTGATTTCTTTGGGGTCGGTGGCGCGGAGCGGGCCGAACGCCCCGACTCCGATAACCGACGATGCGCGCGTGGTGGCCACGGGACGGCGCACCCCGAGCACAACATCCGCAACGCCAGCGGTATTCCAGACCGCGCCTGGGGGCGGATCTCGACGGCCGCCGCGATGGTAGAAGGGCTCCGACGCAGCGTCAACGCTGGGGCTCGGCTTGTCCGCAACGGCCTCCATCCGTAGAATGAACGCGCCCAACGCCTTCATTTCGACCCGCGGCTCCGCTCGGGAGCGTCGGGTGCGCTTTTGCAGGAGGACATGGAACGTGGACGGAGCCGTGGTGCGCAAGCCACCGCCGCAGGAGGCCGAACCCTCGTTCTACGAGAATTCGATGCAGCTGTTCTGGGAGACGGCCGATCTCCTGGAGATGGATCCGCGCGTGTGCCTCGAGCTGTCCGAGCCGCACCACGAGCTGATCTTCCATATCAGCGTCGACATCAACAATCGACTCGTCGAGTTCAGCGAGGAAGACTACGTGCGTCGCGGCAAGGACTTCGAGGATCTCCCCGAAAGCCAGCTCGACCCGAAGCACTACACGATTCTCGCAACCGGCGCCATCGCCTACCGCCCGCGTGTCTTCGCGAGCAGCATCGCGAGCGTGCGCGACGGTGTCCTGCGTCTCTTCGGCGACCGGCTGTACCACATTCGCCCCCGCAGGCCCGAGCAGCACAAGTGCTATCGCGTACAGCACAACAATATTCGTGGTCCCTACAAGGGTGGCGTGCGTTACCACCATGACGTGTCGCTCGACCTGTTCAAGGTGCTGGCCGCCGAGATGACCTGGAAGACCGCAATCAGCAACGTTCCGTTCGGCGGCGGCAAGGGCGGCATTCGCATCGACCCGCGCGAGTTCTCGGACGAGGAGCTCGAGAAGATCTCGGCGCGCTTCATGTACAAGCTCAAGCCGTTCGTGGGTCCGAACCGCGACATTCCGGCGCCGGACATCGGCACCAATCCAGTCATCATGGGGCACTTCTTCCGCCAATACTCGGACGGCGAGGAGGAGTACCACACGCTGCGCGGCTGCGTGACGGGCAAGGACGTACGCATCTGGGGCAGCGAGGGGCGCGACATGGCCACCGGACGCGGGCTGTTCTTCTGTCTCGAGGAGTGGCTGCGGCACAAGCAGTCTCCGTCGGTGGACAAGCTGATTCCGAACGACAAGGTTTCGTTCGGCGAGATCGACTTCATCCTGCAGGGATATGGCAACGTGGGCTCGGCCTTCGCGCGCATCGCCGTGCCTCGCGGCGCCAAGATGGTGGCGGTGAACGATCGCGATGGCTCCATCTACAACCCCAACGGCATCGATCCGGAGGAGCTGTTCGCCTACGTCAACTCTCCGACGAACCTCAAGCGCAGCGTCGTGGGCTTTCCGAAGGCCGAAGCGATCTCGTTGGAGCAGTTCTTCAAGACGAGCGCCTTCCTCTTTGTGCCAGCCGGACTGGGGGGCGTGATCGACGAGAAGGTGGGGAACGCGCTGCAGGTCAAGCTGATCGCCGAAGGCGCCAACGGGCCTTGCACGCTCGAAGGGGAAGAAGCGCTACGCGAGCGCAACATCGACGTCATCCCCGACATCATCGCCAACGCCGGCGGTGTAATCGTCAGCTACTACGAGTGGTTGCAGAACAACCTGCAGGAGCACTGGAGCGAAGGGCAGGTCAACCACCGGCTTGGCGAGACGATCAAGTCGGCGTACAACGTCGTGCTGGACATCGCTGCCAATCGGCCGCGCCACACGCCGCACTTCAACTCCAGCCGTTACGTCGTCGGCCAGAAGGTCGACGTCCGCAAGGCCGCCATGGTCCTGGCTCTGCGCCGGCTCGAAGGCCACTACAAGGTCGAAGGCTTCTCGCACTAGCCGAACGTGACGTCGTGCACGCGGATGCAGGCTCGCGGGCCGCTGGGCGATTCACGCCCGCCGAGCACCGACGCCATCGGCCGCTGCGCCACCGACCCCTCCCAGGCAGCTGATATACTTCACGGCGATCCCGAGGCTCGCGCCCAGCCCCAGCGTTCCGGCACGCCCCGACCCTGGTTCCACGCACACCGGAGGCTTCTTTGCCCTCGAGCACGGCGGTTCCACAGCCACGCAACGCCATCGTTGCGGTGACGTTGAACTGCAACGCGCGCTGCGAGATGTGCGACATCTGGCAGAACGACATGCACGACGAGGTCGGGCCGGAGGTGTTCGCGCGCCTGCCGTCCAGCCTGCGCGACATCAACATCAGCGGTGGCGAACCCTTTCTGAGAAGCGATCTTCCCGAGATCCTCGTGGCCATCAAGAGCACCGTCCCTCGCGCGCGCCTGGTGATCTCGACCAACGGCTTCCAGCCCGGCAAGACGCAGCGCATGCTGCCGGACCTTTTGCGCGCCGACCCGAAGCTCGCCGTGCGCGTATCCATCGACGGTATGCACGGCACGCACGACGAGATCCGCGGCATCCCCAACGGTTTCGCCAAGTGCGAGCGTACGCTCGAGCTCTGTCGCGAGGCCGGGGTGCGTGATCTGGGCATCGGCTTCACCGTGCTCGAGAAGAACGTGCACGAGCTCGACGCCGTGCACGCGTACGCGGAGAGTCGCAACCTCCAGCTGAGCATCACGGTGGCGCTGGACTCCGCCATCTACTTCGGCGTCGACAAGGAGCGCATGCGCCCGCGAAGCTCGCACGCCGTACGTCAGGCATTCTCGCGCATCATCGATGCGCAGTATCGGAAGTGGGATCTCAAGGAGAACTTCCGCGCCTGGTTCAACACCACGCTCATGGAGTATCACGAGCACGGTCATCGCCGTTTCCCCTGTGACGGCGGCGCGGGCTTCTTCTATCTGGACTCGTTCGCCAACGTCTATCTGTGTCACATTCTCGACTACAAGATCGGCAACCTGCGCGAGCAGACGTGGGACGATCTCTGGCAGTCGCGCACGGCCGAGGAGGGCCGCGACTTCGCCGCCACGTGCGAGCGCTGCTGGCTCATCTGCACGAGCAAGTCGCAGATCTGGCAGCACAAGTGGACGATCGGCGCGCAGATGGTGCGCGGCAAGCTGGGGGCCGTGCTGGGGCGCTAGCGCCTCGATCCGATCCCGGGTGTGGCGTCTGTGCGGCGACTCAGGCTTGCCCGACCCGGCCTCGACTCCCATATTGGACGCAAGCTCCGCGACGGCGACATGGAGGACGCGATGAATCGTTCCCACGCCCTTCGATGCTGGATGGATTCGTACCGGGTGTACCTCCGCCGGTCGACGCTTGCGTGCGCCGCGATCGTGCTCGCTTGGGGAGCCCACGCGGCGCAGGCGCAGACGCGCTCGCCGGCGTCGGCCTTGCGCACGTGGAATCCAACCCAGTTCGCGCCCGGAAGTCTGGCGGACGCGGCCGAGGGCGGCGTCGCGGGCGCGCGCGTCGCACAAGTCACCGACGCGCTCGCACGTTTGGGTTTCCGCGACGGAGATGTGATCGTTGCCGTCGACGGACGCAGCTTCGCCGAAGGCGCGCCGGTGACGCGCGGTCCGGACGCCATCTACACCGTGCTGCGTGCGGTCCCCGGCGAGCGCCCGGTGCTGGCGCCCGAGGTGCTGGGCGTGCAGGTGCTGCGGCAGTTCGCCGCGCTTCCCGAAGCGTCGCGCACTCCCATGCGTCTGGCGCGCATGGCCGCGAATCAGCGCACGCTCGTTCGCGACGGCTTCGGTGTCGTCCTGGTTCCCGCCGCCGCCAACGAACGCGATGACGAGTGGCTGCGCGTCGCCAATCCTCTGCCCGCGGTCTCGGAGGCGGCGCTGCGCGATGTCGCCGACGCCGTTCGCTCCCGCACGTCGTTGCCGGGGAGTCCGGCCGAGGACGAAGCGGCGGTACGCGCGCTGCGCTCGGAGGGTCATTTCGAGGCAC
>JBFJHN010000200.1:0-5524 GCA_041613275.1 Candidatus Krumholzibacteriia bacterium
CCCGGCCAGCACCGTTTGGGCGTGATCGTCCCATCCGACGAGAACCGTGTTGTCGCGCACCGGTCCCATGCCGTGCGCCTGCAGCAGCATCTGCAACCCCACGTGCGCGTCGGCGGTCATCACCGTCAGCGCGAACGCCTCGTGCTCGCTGTCGTCGAGCTCCAGAACCAGGTTCTTTTCGATGCGCGCGCGTTCTTCGACGGCCTCTTCGGGGTCCCCCGGCTCGAACTGGACCAGCGTGTTCAAGCCGCTTCGCCCTTCGATCCAACCCGCGAAGCGCAGCAGCCGATCGCGCCGCAGTGCGTCCGGCGCGAAGGTCAAAAGCCGCGGTCGCCAGTTGCGTGCGTCTTCCGGCTGCCCGCGCAGCGTCAGCAACGTCTCGCGCATGCGTTGGAAGTGGTACGAACGCCGCCCGTCCGTCCAGCGCGCGCTAGCCGTCGTGTTGGACAGGTACTGCTGGATGATGAAGAGCACCGCCAGCGCCACGGCGCCGGCGACGGCGTCGATGGCCAGCATCGCGCCCAGGCAGCCGAGCGCGCCCACGAGGCTCAGGCGGGCGTGGAACCAGCGGAAGCGGGGACGAAACGCCGGGCTCGCGCCGCGCGCTTCGACATACGTCGCGTAGTTCAACAGGCCGTACGAAATCAGGAAGAACATCGACACCACGGGCGCGATGACGTTGAGGTTGCCCACGGCGATCGTGGCGAAGGCGATGATCCCGGACAGCACCAGCCCGCGGCGTGGATTGCCGTCCGGCCCCACGCCGCGCGCAAACGGACGCAAGAAGGGGAACAGACGGTCGGCGGCCAGCGACTGCAGAATGCGCGGCGCACCGAGGAAGGACGCGAGCGCCGACGAGAGCGTGGCGGCGATGACGCCAGCATCGATGAGGAACGCGAAGCGCGACACGTGACGCATGGCTTCGTAGTCCCGCACGAGAATACTGGCCGGGAGCGCGCCGGCCAGCAGGACGGCGGCGCCGAAGTACACGACACCGGCGATGAGAACGGAGCTCAGCACGCCCAGGGGCAGACTGCGTCCCGGGTTCTTGAGATCGCCCGAGAGGTTGGCCCCCTGGGTGAAGCCGGTGACGGCGGGAAAGAACAGCGCGAACAAGGCCCAGAAGCTGATTCCGCTGCCCGAATCCAGCCAGTTCGACATGGCGGTTTCGGGGCTCCAGCGTCCGGCGGCGCCGGCCGCAAAGGATCCGAGGGCCAACGCGAGAATCCCCATGATGACGAACTGCAGCTTGGTCGCCCAATCGAGCCCCAACCATGCGAGAACCAGCAGCACCACGGCGGCGAGGCACGCGAGCACGCGAGGCAGCCACAAGCCGAGCACGGATTCCGACGCGCTGTCCGGCAGCAGGAGCGCCGTCGTCGCCTCGCCGAACCCCACGCAGTAGAAGGCGATGGACACCGACTGGGCCACGAACAGGAGGATTCCGAGCGCGCCGCCGAACTCCGCTCCCAGGCTGCGCGAGATGAGGTAATAGACGCCACCGCCGCGCACGCGCAGGTTGGTGGCGATCGCTGCCAGCGAGACGCTGGTGATCAAGGCCAGCGCGTGCGCCACCGCCATGACGACGAACGTGCGTCCGAGCCCGCCCCCTCCGACCACGTACCCCAGGCGCAGGAACAGAATGATGCCGAGGATGGTGAGAATGCTCGGGGTGAACACCCCAGCGAAGGTTCCGAGCCCACGCACCTCGTCGGATGGACGTTTCGTTCGCGAACGTTCCATGCGTCCCGTCACCCGCTGGACAGCCACGTGGCGGCGGTGTCGAAGTCGCGCAGCTTGCGCTGGAAGCTCCAGGTGCGGAACACGAGCCCGACGTCGGTGCGCTGCGCGACGCGCACGGGGGCTACGCCGCAGCGCTCCGGAAACGAGGGCGGGGCCTCGACATCCTGGACGCCGTACAGGGCACTCAAGCCCTCGGCAGCCAGGAAGGTTTGCAGCGCGGGCATCAGCGCTTCGCGTCGTGGCGAGCCCTCGACGTCCGAACTGAGGTGTGCGTCGACCATCAGCGCGGCGCGCTCCGGGAGCTCGAGCTCGAAGCCGCGACGGGCGAGCGCAGCGCGCGCGTCGCGCGCGAGCCACACGACGGCGATCGGGCGCTCCTGCCAGAACGCGATCACAGCCTTTTGACCACGGCGCATGCGGGCCAGCGCGGCGATGAGGGCCGGCGAGCGCAGTCCCTCCTGGCGCGCCAGCGCCTTGATGTGCGAGTAGCGCGCCCAGCCCACGCGAAACTCGGACGGGCGCGGATCGAACGCGGGCGTCCGCCACAGGTGGCGGCGGCGCACGCCAAGGCGCGGCGCGACCGGACCGACGCCGGCTTCGGGATCGGACGGGTTCGGCTTGGACGCCGTGGCGCCGCGCTTCCACAGGCGCTGCCACAGCGTCGGCGTCTCCGGCGCACGGCGCGCCGGACGGGTTGCGCTTCGACTGGCCGTGGCGCTGCGCCGTGACACGAGCTCGACGCGCACGACGCTTCGTTTGACGTTGGCAAAGCGCTCCTTGTGCAGTGCGTCGCCGACGGTGAAGTCGAACTCGCGCAAGCCCGATTCCAGCGTGTCCTGCAGCAGACGGCGCAGCAGCACCTCTCCGGGGGAATAGCGCGCGTAGTCCACGTTGAACGTCGGCAGGTACCAGGTGTGCACCCGGTCGTACGTGAAGCCGAAGTGATAGGCGAGCGTTTCGTCGCGCCAGCGCAGGATGGCGAAGCGCAGGAGGTTGGACTCGAGCAGCGGCATCGTGACGCGCTCGATGAAGCGGCGGTTGCGGCTCTCATCGAACAGGCTGCGGTCGCCCGCCATGAAGCGCCGGTCACGATGCTGCTCGAAGAACGCGGGCAGATGGTCCTGGATCTCGTCGGCGTCCAGCAGATAGCGGAACTCCAGCGGTGAGAGACGCTCGAAGTAGCGCGTGTGTCGGACGAGGCTCTTCTTCCGCGTGCAGCGCTCGGCGAACTGGCGGCTGCGTTCGATCGACAGCGCCGGACACACCGCCTGGTCGCTGACGTCGACGTCGAAGCCCTCGGGGAACGCCACGCGTTCCACCAGGCGCGGCGTGGTGCTGGTCTCGGGAATGTTGCTCAGGCGAACGCGATCCCAGCGATCGCTTCGGCGCAGCAGCGCACCGAACACGGTGGCGAGCACCTCGGGCTTGTCTTCCTCGGAGGCGAGGACGTCGCTGTAGTCGGACAGGCCGCTGCCGAGGAACTCGATGATGCGTTCGCCGTCTTCGTGGCGGCGCAGAAGCGGAGCGATCCCGATGAGCCGTTGGTCGCGCAGGACGGCAACCGTGTACAGCTCGGCGTCCGCGCCGAAGCACTCCCACCACGTCGACAGCCACTGCCAGGTGAGGAAGACGCTGCGCGTCTCGCTCTGGCGCAGCACCTGGTTCCAGGCAGCCCGGCCCAGGGGGAGATCACGCAGATTCTGACACAGGCGCGACTGGTTCTCCGACGCGGAGAGCAAGAGCTCGGACATCCCGATCGTCCCTTCCACGGAGTCCCTCCAGGGTGCCTTGAGGGCATCCAGATCCATGCCAAGGGGGGTTGCCTGGAGCCGGGGGGTGCATTAGCATTCCGCGCGTACCGCGGCTCGTGTTGGCGCACGAGCCGCTGTCGTGCACCCCGGTCCGCGAAGAGGAGTCGAGCCGATGCAGAGGAATCGCCGCGTGTACTACGTCGTCGGCCTGACGATCGGGGTCCTGGTCGCCGCACTGTTCGCGTTCGGCCCGAAGACGACGCCGGAGCAGCAGGTCGCGCGCGACATCTCCATCCTCGTCACGGAACCCTGGGACTCGGTGCGCGTGGCATCGGTGGAGTTCGAAGGCCCCTCCACACGCCCCACGGACGCCTACGTACGTGGCGTGCGGCCCAACGGCACGCCCGTGTTCGTGCACTTCGCGGCCGACAGTCCGTACACCGCATCCACCGCGATCCGGCGGCTGCAGGAACGCGACTACGCCCACCTGGATGCCGAGATCCTGATGGTGCCACGCTCGCTCGTTCTCTCGAAGTTCCGCAACCGCTTCGACACGCGCGCCACACACGCGGGCGTGGCGATCTTCGCGACCATTCCCACCCCTGCCATGGACATGGACATGGGGGACGGCGACATGCAACCCCTGCACGGTGAATCCAACGACGGCTGAGCGTCGCTTCGACACCTCGAACGGGCTCCGCAGGCATGAAGTTCTGTGTGCCCGTCGCACGGCGAGGCATCGTCGGAGGAGCGGGGCTGGCGGATCGACCGCGCGTGATATACTCGACCGCGTGGCGTACAGGGAGGTGCACCATTCCTTCTCGTCTCGACCGCGTGGTTCGCGAACGTCTCGAGCGCCTGCCTCCGGGTCTGCAGCCCCGCCTTTCAAAAGACGCGCGCATCGTTCTCATCGACAATCCCGCTTCCGGAAGCGGCACCTTCGCGCAGCACGCCGAGCATTCGCGCCAGCTGTACGCCTTCCTGGGATACGACGTGCAGCTGTGGCGCACCGAGCGTCCCGGCCACGCCACCGAGCTGGCCATGCGCGCCGCGGAGGAGGGCATCGATCTGGTGGTGGTGTGTGGCGGGGACGGTGCCGTGCGCGAAACCGTGCAGGGTCTGCTGCGCGTCGACGCCGAGGTCCGCCCGAAGATGTCGCTCGTTCCCAAGGGCACCGCGAACATCCTGGCCAAGACGCTGGGCCTGCAGGTCGGGCCGTTCCCCGACTTCATCCACGCCTGCTTCAAGCAGCTCTACTGGGCGCGCAGCCGGCCCATGGACGTGGGGTCGCTCAACGGAGAAGCCTTCGCCTGCTTCGCGGGCTTCGGGTTCGACGCGGCGGTCATCGAGTCGGTGACCGCGGAGCAGAAGCGTCGCTACAAGGAGTTCGCGTTCTTCGCCACGGCCATGCAGAAGCTCTTCAAGTGGAATCCGCGCCAGCTGCGCTTCGAGACCTACGAGGCCCCGGAGCTGCGCGTGCGTGGTCACGATCGTGACGGACGCGCGGTGGATGTGCGCGGTTACTTCGTGTGCGCGGGAAACGTACGCGACTACGGCACGCGGCTGTTCCCGTTCATGCAAAACGCACGCGTAGACGACGGGCTTCTCGACGTCATCGTGGTCCAGACGCGCGATATGCTGGAGCTGCTGAACATCGGCACGCAGGTGCTGGCGCGCACACATCTGCGCAACCCCCACATCACGGCCTTCCAGACCGGTCGCGACATCCTGGTCGAGGCGCTCGACGCGCCCGTGCCGATGCACGTCGACGCCGAGCTTCTCGAGCGCGGCACGCGCAGCCACATCCGCGTGCATCCGGCTGCGTTGAACGTCGTCTACTGAGGGTCGTTGCGCAACGCCACGTCCATCCCAGCATGCGCGGATCCCGACGGCTCGCGGCCGCGTGCCGCCGGCACGCACGATGCTGGTGTGCGGGCATGCAGCCGTTCAACCGATCTAGAAGAGGTTTCGCGTCCAGCTTGGCCGGCGTCGTCGCCGTGGCGCTGTCCGTGGCGCATGCATCGTGCGCG
>JBFJHN010000201.1:0-5522 GCA_041613275.1 Candidatus Krumholzibacteriia bacterium
GCGCCGTTGTGGTGCAAGAGCAACTACTCGTTTCTCGAGGGCGCAAGCCACCCCGAGGAGCTGGTCGAAGGAGCGCAGCGATTGGGGCTGAGCGCGCTGGCGCTCACCGACCGGGACGACGTCTACGGCATGGTGCGTGCGCACGTGAAGGCGCAAGAGCTGGGGATGCAGCTCGTCGTGGGCGCTCAGGTGAGCGTGCGCGGCGACGCCGTGGTGATTCTCCTGGTCGAGAATCGCGCCGGTTACGCCAACCTGTGTCGCCTGCTCTCCAAGGGACGCTTGCGCTGCCCCAAGGGACAGAGCGTCGTCGAGTGGCACGAGGTCCAGGAGGCGTCCGCGGGCTTGATCGCTCTGTGGCCCGCCCAAGGACCCGTTGGGTCCGAGGACGGGCTCGCGCTGCTCAGGGACGCGTTCGAATCGCGCGCGCACGCACTGGTCACGCGTCACCGCAGCCCGGCGGACGCGTTGCTGGAGGCGCGGCTGCGCGAGCACGCCGCGCGTTTGGACGTCGAGGTGGTCGCCGGAACCGAAGTGCTCTATCACACGCCAGCACGGCGCGACCTGCAGGATGTGCTGACCTGCATTCGTCACAGCGTCACGTTGCCTACCGCGGGGCGGCGGATTCGCGCCAACGCCGAGCACGCGTTGCGCGCGCCGCAGAACCTCGCGTTGCTCTTTGCCGACGACGCTCAAGCCGTGGCGCGCAGCGCGGAGATCGCCGCGCGCTGCACGTTCTCGCTGGGCGAGATTCGCTACCGCTATCCCTCGGAGCGCTTGCCCGATGGAACGACGACGTCGGAGCATCTGCGCACGCTCACCGAGGCGGGCGCACGCGAACGCTACGGTGACGCCGTGCCCGCGGCGGTGCGCGCCCAGGTCGAGCGCGAGCTCGAGCTCATCCGCGACCTCGACTACGACGGCTACTTCCTCACGATGCACGAGATCGTGCAGTTCTGCCGGCGCAACGGCATCCTGTGCCAGGGGCGCGGCTCGGCCGCCAACTCGGCGGTGTGCTTCGTGCTGGGCATCACCGCCGTCGACCCGGTGCGCATGGACCTGCTTTTCGAGCGCTTCCTGTCCAAGGAGCGCGGCGAGCCGCCCGACATCGATCTGGACATCGACCACCAGCGGCGCGAGGAAGTCATCCAGTTCGTCTACGATCGCTACGGGCGCGACCATGCAGGCATGGTCGCCAACTTCGTGCGCTATCGCTCGCGCTCGGCGGTGCGTGAGGTGGGCAAGGCGCTGGGGCTCCCCGAAACCGCGCTCGATCGCGCCGCACGCTTGCTGACGCACTACGAGAGCCTCACGCCCGAGTCGGCGGCTACGGCCGGACTCACGAGCGGAAGCCGCGCGCACGAACATCTCGCGCGGCTGACGCTCGAGATCCAGGACTTTCCGCGTCATCTGTCGATTCACCCGGGCGGCTTTCTGCTGGGACACGAGCCGGTGCACCATCTCGTGCCCCTCGAGAACGCGACCATGCCAGGCCGCACCGTCGTGCAGTGGGACAAGGAGGATCTCGAAGATCTCGGGCTCTTCAAGGTCGACCTGTTGGGACTGGGAGCGCTGAACGTCGTCGAGCGCTCTTTCCGCCTGATCGAAGAGCACTGGGGCCGGCGTCAATCGATGGCCACGCTGCCGCGCCACGACGAGCCGACGTTCGAGATGATTCGCAAGGCCGATACGATCGGTGTCTTCCAGATCGAGAGCCGCGCGCAGATGGCCATGCTGCCGCGCCTGCGTCCGCGCAACTGGTACGACCTGGTCATCGAGGTGAGCATCGTGCGCCCGGGCCCGATCAGCGGCGGCATGGTGCATCCCTACCTGCGGCGCCGTCACGGCAAGGAGCCCATCGAGTATCCGCATCCCAGCCTGGAGCCCATCCTGCGCAAGACCCTGGGCGTGCCGATCTTCCAGGAGCAGGTGATGAAGCTGGCGATGGTCGCCGCCGACTACACGCCGGGCGAGGCCGACCAGCTCCGGCGCGACATGGCCGCCTGGCGGCGCTCGGGCCGCATCGAACGCCACCGCGCGCGACTGGTGTCACGCATGCAGCGCAAGGGCATCGCGCCCGAGTTCGCCGAGCGCGTCTTCGAGCAGATTCGCGGCTTCGGAGAGTACGGTTTTCCTGAAAGTCATGCTGCGAGCTTCTCGCTGGTGGCGTACGCCACGGCATGGATCAAGTGCCATCACCCGGCAGCGTTCACCTGCGCGTTGTTGAACGCGCAGCCCATGGGGTTCTACGCGCCGTCGACGCTCATCGAGGACGCCAAACGCAGCGGCGTCCGCGTCCTTCCGGTGGACGTGCGCATCAGCGGCGAAGAATGTGCTTTGGAAGCACACGCAGAAAGTCGCGGCGGCTTCGCCGTGCGCATGGGGCTGGCTTACGTCAAGGGTCTGCGAACGGACGACATCCAGCGCGTCCTCGAGGTGCGGGGGCAGGCACGCTTCGACAGCTTCGAGGACTTTGCCCTGCGCACGCGTCTCCCGCAGCGCACGCTGGTTCGGCTGGCGCAGGCGGGCGCGTTCGAGGGCTTCGACCGCAACCGTCGCGGTGCGCTGTGGTCGGCGCTGGGTGTGAGGCTGCCCGAAAAGCCCGAGCTCGCCCTGGGCGATCGCGCCCGCGCTCCCGAGCTCAGTGCGCTCGACCCTCTCGAAACGGTGGTGTGGGACTACGACAGCACCGGCCACAGCCCGCGCGGGCATCCGTTGAGCGCGTTGCGTCGCGAGCTCGCGTCCCAAGGCTTGCCGGATGCCGCGAGCGTGCGCGCCATGCGTGACGGCCGCCGGGTGCGTTACGCAGGCATGGTGATCTGCCGTCAGCGTCCAGGCACGGCGAAGGGTGTGGTGTTCATGACGTTGGAAGACGAAACCGGCTTCGTGAACGTCGTGCTGTGGGAGCAGGTGTACCGGAAGTTCCGCATCCTGGCCAAGACGACGTCGTTCCTGGGTGTGTCGGGGCGACTTCAGGTGGAGTCCAACGTCGTGCACGTCGTGGCGGAATCGCTGTGGAAGCCCGAAGTGCGCCGGCGACCCATTCGAAAGCGCAGCCGTGACTTCCATTGACACGGGCTCGCACGCTCCGTGATGTCGCGTCACTGCTTGCGCGTACCCGAGACCGCAGCGACGAGGCCCAGCGCGATGTACGTGCACCCGGCGACGTAGCGTCGCACGCTCAGGAACGTGCGGCTGCGCTGCAGCCAGCTGCCCAGCGTTCCCGACAGCACGGCATACGCGCCGTCGGTCACCAATGTGAGCGCAATGAACGTCGCGCTCAAGACCACCACCTGCAGCGAAGCGTTGCCGCGCTCGGGCGAGACGAACTGCGGCAGGAATGCGAAGAAGAAGAGCGCCGTCTTCGGATTGAGCAGGTTCACGAGCACGCCTTCGCGGAAGACCTGCTGAAGACGCGTACGGGCTCGCGTGGGGTCCTGCGTCGTGTCCTCGGGTGTGCGCAGCTTCTGAATGCCGAGATACACGAGATATGCGGCCCCGGCGTACTTCAGCGTGGCGAACGCGGTCGCCGAGGTCATGAGGATCGTCGAAACGCCGGCCGCGGCCGCGGCCACGTGGAACAGCGTTCCCACGGTGATTCCGAGAACCGACACGAGACCCGCGCGGCGACCCTGGTCGACGCTTCGGGTGACGATGTAGAGCACCGCCGGTCCGGGAACGACCAGCAGGATGAAGGCCGACATCAGAAAAACGGTCCACGACGAAGCGTCGAGCACTCGAAGTCCTCTCTCTCGGGCGTTCCGGGAACGGACGCTGGAACCAAGCGGCGCAGCGGAATCCTGCCGTCAGCCATCCTTGAAACGCGCGCGCTGTCGTTTCAGGTAGTCATCGTCGGGATCGATCTTCAGGGCACGGTCGATCGCTCTCAACGCGTCCTCGCGTCGGTCGAGCCGGAAGTAGACCTCGGCCAGCGTGTCGAGGATGCCCGAGTTCTCCGGCTCGAGCGCCGCGGCGCGTTCGGCGGCCTGCAGCGATTCCTCGAGAAACAGGTTCTCGGTGGCGCAGTACCAGGCCAGCGCGTTCAACGTGCTGGCGCTGGCGTCGACCCGCGACAGCGTGCTGCGCAGCGCGTCGCCGATGCGTTCGCGCTCGCGCAAGGCTGCCGGCATGTTGCCCAGCGAATCGAAGTGCGCGGCGTAGCGCAGGTGTGCGCGCAGCAGATCGCTTGCTTGGTGGATGCGGAACACGCGTTCGAGCTCCTCGATGGGTGACGGGTGATCCTCGATGCGCAGCTCGACGTAGCGCGTCCGGTATTCCGGGTACATCTCGCTGGGTCGCACCACCAGAAGCGCGGCCGACTGCTGACCGCGCTTGTCGCCGCCGGCGGCTTGCGCCGCGTGCAGGGCTGCGATCAACCGTTCGGCCATCTCGCCTTGGTGGGCGCGGTAGGCGCGCACCATCTCGGAGACGACGTCGCCACCAGCCAGGATGTTGCCCTGCGCGCTCAGACCGAACTCGACCATGTCTCCGGCCCACGCCAGACATTCCTTGCCCGTGTGGGCGGCTGCGTTTCCACGCGCGTCGACGATGGCCAGCTGCCGGCGTTCGCGGCCCGCGTCTGCATGGATCAGCATGTCGAGCGTCTGCTGCGCGGTGTAGCCCGCGCGCAGCAGCGCCAGGCCACGCGGACCGAACGACTCGTTCGTGCTCGCCTGCGTCGCGATCGCACCGACGCCGGCTTCAGCCCAAGGCACGCCCGCTCCGACGCTGAAGGCGCGCGACTGCACGGCGACTCCCAGCTCCTGTGTCTGCGGATCGTACGCCACGATGGAAAAGGTTCCCGTGCCTGCATCGGCGCGCGCGGGGCGCGGGCACGGCGCCAACAGAAGACACGCGAGCAGGGTGCAGGCCGAAGCGATCGCGGAGGTCGTGCGGCGAGGCTCGGGTACGACGTATCGGGCGCTCAACGTATGCCCTCCCTCGTTTGACGTGCGCACGCTTCCGCGCGGGGCTTGCCCTGGCGCACGGGATCCGGGACAATCCGGGCCTTCGAGAATACGCGCTTCGGAGCCCCGGACCCAACCCCACGTCGTTCTGTTGCTCCGACAAGGCGTTGCCCCAAACCGTCGTGAAGGAGTTCGAAGCAATGTCGCGTAACAGGAAACCCCTCTTCACCCGCCTCGGAAGCGTGGCGTTTGCGCTGCTGTTCGCCGTGCTGGCCGGTTCCGTGCTCGAGAACGCACGGGCGCAGCAACCCACGGCAGCCGAAGCGAAGCGCTTCATCGAGAAGGCGAACGCCGAGCTCTTGAAGCTGTCCGTAGAAGCGTCGCGCGCCGCATGGGTCAACGCCACGTACATCACGGACGACACCGAAGCCTTGGCGGCGGTGACCTATCAACGCTGGATCGAAGCGGCCGTGCGCGCGGCGAAGGAAGCGGCGCGCTTCAACAAGGTCAAGGTGGATCCCGACGTGCGCCGCCAGCTCGAGATTCTCAAGGTGGCCATCTCGCTGCCGGCTCCGTCCGATCCCGCGAAGAGCGAAGAGCTGCCGCTGATCGTCCAGC
>JBFJHN010000202.1:0-5512 GCA_041613275.1 Candidatus Krumholzibacteriia bacterium
ATGGCCTGCAGAGCTGCGCGCACGGTCTCCACCTCTTCGCGTTCGTGGAAGGAGCGACCGCCCACCAGCAGATGGCGGATGTCGCGCGCTTCGAGCGCGCGCACGTAGCCGCGTGTCACGTCGCCGGCGTAGAAGCTGTCGAATCGACGCAGGAGAATGCAAATGTGACGGGGTGCCAAGGGCACGCGCTCTCCGGGGTGCTCGCGATCGCTGACCTTCCAGCCGCTGTCGTGCAGCATCCATTGCACGAACGCACCGACCGCGTCGGGCAGCGAGCGCTCGATCGCGTACTTCGTGGGGCGCCCGCGGGTGCCGTACGGACGCGGCACCGGCAGTGCGACCACGGTGGGCTGGTCGTCGGGATCGGTGCGAAATGCGGTGAGAGGCACGTACTCGGCCTGTTGCGAGCCGCGCTCGCCGTTCATGACCTGGCGAAACGCTGCGTTGATCACCTTCTGCACGTTGGGCACCGAGCGGAAGCTGGTGGTCAGGTGGACGTGCGCGGCACCGGCGCGCACCAGCTGCTCCTTGACCTCCATGTAGATGCCGATGTCGGCGCGGCGGAAGCGATAGATCGACTGCTTGGGATCCGCGACCAGGAACAGCTTGCCGTCGACGGGGCGCACGACGCGCCAGTCTCGGGTCTTTGGATCCTGTGCCGAGAGCAGCAGCAGGATCTCAGCCTGGAGCGGATCGGTGTCCTGGAACTCGTCCACGAACAGATGCGTGAAGCGCGACTGGAACTCGCGCCTCACGTCGTCGCGATCGCGCACCAGGTCGCGCGTCCGGATGAGAAGATCGACGAAATCGAGCCGGCCCCCCCGCGCCTTCAACGCATCGTATCGTGCGACGGCTTCGGCCAGCTCCTGGTGCACCCGGGCGGCCAAGTCGGCGTCGGCGTCGCGCGCGAAGTCTGCAAGCGCGGCGGACAGCTCCTGGTAGCTCTGCCACACGGCGTCGCGCCGCACGTCCTTGCCGTACACCACACCGCGACCCCTGCGCGGCCTGGACTCGCGCGCGAGATCCACGAACATGGCCTCCAGCCCGTCGTGGTCCCGGGAACGCACTTCCTCCGCGGCGCTCACGTCGGCGCTGGCTTGGCGGAACTTCCACGTGTCGCTATAGAAGTTGTCGCTTTCGGGGCTGGAGCAGCGGGCCGAGAGCGCCGCGAACGTGTGCAGCCTTTCGACCAACGTGTCGATGCGCGTGCTGCGCTCGAACGCATCGTGCCGCCAGGCTGTGGGGAAGTCGCGCCATTCGGCCAGATTCCATCCTGCCTTGCGCAGGCGGCCCACCGGGCCATCGTCGGCGCGCGCCGCGGCGCTGCTCGTGCTCGGGAGCGGAGCGCCCGGACGAAAGGCGCTGCGCGTCGTGCGTCGCAGCGCACGGCGAACGCCTTCCGGAGGATCGTGCAGCTGTTCCTGGAGCCAGGCGTCGAACGCGCGTCCGAAGAGGCGTTCGGCCTCGGGCTCGGTGAGAGTCTCGAAGCGTGGGTCCACCGCGGCTTCGACCGAGCGCTCGCGCAGGAGGTCGGCGCAGAACGCGTGGATCGTGCCCACGCGCGCCTCTTCCAAGCGCGCCAGCGCGTCTTCGAGCGCCGCGCGCCCCTGTGACGACATCTTGCCGTGGCGCGCTTCTTCGAGGCTGGTGCGCAGGCGTAGCTTCAGCTCCCCCGCGGCCTTCTCGGTGAACGTCACCGCCACGATGCTGTCGATGCGCGCGCGTCCGTCGGCGAGAACCGCGACGATGCGGCGCACGAGCTCGGTGGTCTTGCCCGTGCCCGCGGCGGCCTCCACCACCATGCTGCGATCGAGCTCGGTCCGGATGCTCTCGCGCTCCCGCGCGTCCGCGAGCGTCGTTGGGGCAGGTTGGCGTGGTCGTGCTGCGCTCACAGGACCTCCTCGCGTGCAGCATAGCGCGCCGGGGGCACCAGGTCGAAGAGCCCAGCGAGGGAAGCGGCGGAATGAACCCGCCGGCCGAAGAAGGGCTGCAAGAGGAGACTTCCGCCGGAGACCGCGGGGGTGGCAAGAGCCGGTTACTTGAGTACGGTGGTGCGGCAGGCTTGGAGAGCGCTTTCGAGGTCCGGGTGAAGCTCGATGCCGTCGATGTAGTCGAAGCCCACGATGTGGAAAACCTGCTCGACTTCGGGGCGCATGCCCACGAACCGGAAGTACCCGCGGTTCTCGCCCAGCAGGCTCAGCTTGCTCACGACGACGCTCCAGCCGGCGGAGCTGATATGGCTCACGTGGGACACATCGATGATGACGTCGAAGACGTCCTGCGCGTAGATCTCGTCGATGGCGCGCTCGAGCTTCATGGAGTCCATGCTGTCGAGGTACCCCTGCAGCTCCAGAAACCCGACCGGACGGCTCTCAACCATGCGGATATCGCGTTTGAGTTGTAGCATGAGGTCAACTTCCTCGAGTGGGAACCGTGGCGCACGGCTGGACTCCGACGACAATTGAATCAAGATGAGTGCCGAGACGGCGAAGGATCGTCCTGTGACACACGCGATGTCGTGTCGTTCCACGACGTACCGTCGCCGTCCAAGAACGTACGTCTGGACGCCCGGCGCGAGACCTAGGGCAACGGGCGACGCGCCGCGGGCGCCGGGCACGGCGTGGAAACGCGACCCGGAGATGCAACTCGCATCAGGTGCGTGAACCCCAGCCACAGCACCAGTCCGGCGGCCGCGCAGGCCAGCGCAAGAGTCGAGGCACCGTGCTGCGCGTACATCCACGTGCCCAGAGCCGGTGCGGCCACAAAAGCCAGCGAGTAGGAAAAGGTGTACATGCCCATGTAGCGCCCACGGTTGGCATCGTCGGCGCGGTTGGCCACGAATCCTTCGGCCGTGGGCATGTAGAGCATTTCCCCCAACGTGATGATCACGACGACGAGAAGAACCCAAGGCACGCCGATTTCGGTTCCCCAGGGGAGAACGACGAACCCCAGACACGCGAAGAGCGTTCCCAGACGCACGACGCCGAGCGGTGCCCGGCGCTGGAGGCGGTGCATGGTCACCATCTCGAACAGCACGATGATGAAAGCGTTGATGGCAATCGCCACACCGATACGATCCTCCCGCATGTGGAAGAGATCTCGGAGCACCAGCGGGAACGTGCTGAAGATCTGGAAAAAGACGCTGGCGAACAGCGCCGTGAGCACGACGAAGCCGAGGAAGGTCGTGTCGGACCAGGGGCGCGTGTCCGTGGGGTTCCGGTGCTGCGCGCGCGCGGCTCCAGCCGAACGCCAGCCGCCGAACGTGTCGTGCCAGAACAGCAGCACGAGAAGAGCCGCCGCCACGAAGCATGCCGCACCGTCGACGACGAAGAGCCAGCCGTAGTCGATCACGGCGAGCGCGCCCCCGACCGCCGGGGCCAGCGACATCCCCAGGTTGATCGCCAGGCGGCGCAGCGCAACCGCACGCACGCGTGTCTCCGATGGGCTCAGCGCGGCCACGGCGGCGGCGCTCGCGGGGCGAAACGCTTCGGTGAAGATGCTCAGAACGAACACGGTGATCGCAATCGCTGCGTACGACTCCATGTCGCGCAGAACGAAGAGCGTCACGCCCGACAGGACGAGACTGGCGGCGCAGACGCGCAACGCGCCGATGGCATCGCCCAGCCAACCACCGATCCACGACCCGCCCAGCGCGCCCAAGCCGTACACCATGAGGACCAATCCGGCTTGGGGCGCCGTGAAGCCCCGGTCCGTCGTAAGATAAAGCGACATGAACGGCAGAACCATCGTGCCGCAGCGATATACCAGCGTGACCCACGAGAGGGTCCAGATGGCGCGCGGCAGTCCCGAGAAGGCCTCCCGGTACGTGAACGTCACCTTGCGAATCATCAGCGGGTCCTTGCAGCGTTACGGGAGAGTCCGCAGCTCTTGGAGATGGTGCAGCGTCGAGGTCGACTTGCGTCGACTGCGCACCTCTTCGTGCGGCCCGCAGACGATGCGGAAATCGCAGTAGCGACAGGCGTCGCGCCGCGGAGCGGGTGGCAGGAACCCCTTTTCCACCGAGCGGTCGAGCGTCGTGAGAACCATCTCCGCGTACAGACGCGCGAAGTCGCCCATCGGCACGATGCGCTCACTGAAGCCGCCGCGCGACGTGCAGAAGTAGAGACGTCCCTCGATCACCTCGCGTTGCAGGATCTCGCGCACGGCGAGCGCGTACAGAACGGGCTGCAACGTCGCGCCCCCGTTCACGATCATGCCGACGGACGTGTGGTTGCGTCCGGTCTTGTGGTCCGTCACACGCAACGTGCCCTCGGCGCGGTTCTCCTCCACGAGATCGACGGCGCCGCGCACGAGAAAACCGTCCAGCACGCGTACGGGCTCGGAGGTTGCGCGCTCGCTGGGAGCGCTGGCGGAGGCGCCCGCGCGGCCCCCGGGCTCGCTCTTCTCGTGCCGGGAGACGACATCGCTGGCGAGGCCGAACGTCAGCTCGAAATGGAGCGGGGTCCAGGTTGCGGATTCTCGCGCGAGCGCGCGGACCCAGCGGCGCAGGTCCGCGCGCATCGAGTCGATCTCGTCGTCCCAGATGCGTTCGATGGCGGGCGCGAGATCGTCGTGGTAGGCAACCGCCAGGCGCTCGAGCGTGGCGTCGAGAATCTGCTGCGCCTCGTCTGCGTCACCTTCGGCGAGAGGCAGGTGCCCGGCGTCGCGCAACGCACGCAGCACCTCCGCTTGCACATGGTGGAACATGCGGCCGCGCGTCAGCGGATCGAGCTGCACGATCGGCACCGCGTCGCGCCGGGGCTCCAGCCGATGGATCGCCGAGAGCACGAATTGATACGGACACACCGCAAACTTCTGCATCGCGGTCACCGAATACGGGCGGATCTTGGGGCGCTGGGCCTCGAGAAGCGGCTCGGTGATCTCGTTCGTGCGCACGATGCCGTCTTGCGGTCGCCACACCGAGTTCCAGCGCAACCAGCGGGCACGCAGCGAACGCGCCAGCTCGGCGCTCAGCTCCAGCAAGTAGCGCGCGCGTCCGCGTGCGGATGCGGTGTCGCCTGCGTGCAAGAAGGATCCGAGCACGGCGAGGTCGTGCTCGATGGCATCGATGGCACGCTCGGCTTCGGGAGGGCTCGGCCAGGCCAGCCGCGCTTGCACCAGAGCTTCGGCCTCACGCTCCAGCGCCTCGAAGTCCGGTATGGTGCCTCGGACGGCGCGCGCCGTGTCGAGGGCGTAGAAGGAGGGCACGCGGGGTCGCGCTTCCACGGCGTCCAGCCTCGGGTACGACAGGACGACGCGTTCTTCGGCGGCGCCCAACGCCAGCTGCAGGAGCAAGCGTTCCTCGTGGCTGCGCTCGGCCTGCGTGTGCAGGTGGGGCGAGACTTTGCGGCGCAGCGCGTCGAGCAACAGCGGGTCCTCGCGTGGCCGCTGCGGAAACAGCCGTTCCGCGAGACCTGGAACGAAGACCACGCGAAAGCTGCGACCCCGCAGCTGCTCCGGCGTGGCGACGAACACGCGGCCGTATCGCGATTCGGGCGGGCTCTGCTCGAGC
>JBFJHN010000203.1:0-5508 GCA_041613275.1 Candidatus Krumholzibacteriia bacterium
AGCTCGAGAACCTCGCGCCGCAGCGCTTCGATTTCGACGCTGCGCGAGCCGGGCACAGGCGCCAGACGCACGCGACCGCGCAGGTAGTTTTCTTCACGCTCCAAGCGCAGCAGCACGACGCGCTCGCCGCCCTGCACGATGAGCTCCAGGAGGCTGTCGCTCGCGCGCGTGACCTTCTTGACGATGGCGCGCGTCCCGATGGCGTAAACATCCGACTGGGTGGGTTCTTCGACGCCCGCGTCGCGCTGGGTGACGACCAGGATCTCCTTCTCCGCGGTGGCCAGCGCGCGCTCCACGGCCGCCACCGACATGGGGCGGCCCACCGAGAGCGGCATGATCAAGTAGGGAAACAGCACCGTGTTCTTGATGGGTAGAACCGGGAGCGTCAGAACCGTCTCCTTCTCGGGGAACTCCAGGACTTTCTCGTCCACAGATGGCTTCAGTGGGGCTTCCTGCCCGTTCTCGGGTGTGGCGGACGTCTTGTCCTCTTTCATACCGTCCTCCAAAAGCCCGCGGCGGGGCGCAAGGCAGAATGCCGAGGTGGTCGGCGCCTCGCCGCGACGCAGGTCGCGCGGGGCCAGGGATTCGACGAAGGAGCGCAAGGTGGAGTCCCGAGTCGACGCCGGGCGCGCCGAAGCGGAACGGTCCTTCAAGGTATAAGCCGCCTTCTACCAAGGGTCAATGGCCGTGCCGGCCGCGTGCTCCGGCGGCTCCAAGTGGCTTGCCGGCGCTGGGTGGACCGCGGCGCGGGCAAAGTGGGACGATGCCACGAGGAGGTCAAAATGGCTCACTTCGAGGTCGGAGCGTCAACGGACGCCTGGCGTGCTCTCTATCCGCTGCTTCTCGGCTTCGTCAATCCGCGCCCGATCGCGCTGGTTTCGACGCGCTCGTCCGCCGGCGCGATGAACCTCGCACCCTTCAGCTTCTACAACCTGGTGTCCGCTCAGCCGCCCGTGGCCATGTTCGCGCCGGCGACCCGCCCCGATGGCCGCGCCAAGGACACGCTTCGCAACGTGCGCGAGACCGGCGAGTTCGTCATCGCCACCGTGAGCACGGCGATTGCACAGCAGGCGGTGGACTGCGCGGCGGAGCTCGAGCCTGGCGAGAGCGAGTTCACGTTCAGCGGTCTGACGCCGGCGCCTGCCACGCGCGTGGGGACCGCCTTGGTCCAGGAGTCGCCCGTGAACATGGAATGTACGCTGCGCGAGATCCTGACCTTCGGCGAGGGCCCCGGTTCCGGCAACGCCGTGTTCGGCGACGTCCGCGTCATCCACGTGGACGACGCCATTCTCGACGCGCGCGGCCGCATCGACCCGCATCGGCTGCAGACCGTTGGCCGACTGGGTGGTCGCTGGTACTGCACCGTGCAGGAGCCGTACGAGCTGCACATTCCCAAGCCCGACGCGCGTCATTGAGGAGCCACACACCCCTGGTTGGAGGTGCGTGCATCATGATGCGCATGCGATTTCTCGTGGGGTTGGTAGCGTGGGTCGGCCTCACCGGCTGCATCCGGAACCAGGCGATGCGGACGTCATCCCCCGAACGCCCGCTCGAGCGGCTCGATCGCACCGCGTTCGTGGGGTTGGTGGTGACGAAGCACTACGCCATATTGGACGCCGCGGGTGACGTCGTCGACGCCATGCCGGTGCAGTTCACCCCGGCGGATTCGTCGACAGGCAGTCCGTTCGCGCGCTGCGCGGCGCGTGCGGCGCAGGTGCGCACCTCCGAGGTTTCCATCTGGGGGACGCGCAGCACGCGTCCCGCGCGTACGTTGCGCGAAGCGTACGCGGCGTGTCGCCTGCGCGGCGATCTGGCTGCCGTCGCACCCGTGAACCACGGCTTCGGCATCGCGCGCTCGATGGAGTTCCAGGAAGCGTTGCTCGATTCTCTGGTCATGCTGGCGCACGAGATCTCCAAGCAATCGCTCCTCAAAGCCCTGTTCCAGCGCACCGCTCTGGGGACGGTGCTGTCGCCCGAGGCGACGCGCCTGGCGTTGGAGCGCGCCGGTCTCGCGGGCTTGCGTGGCAACCTGCTGCGCGCGGTGGAGCGTGATGCACGCGCCGACGGCGACGCGGTCACCGTCGCCTGCGACATCCTCGACGTCGACGCCTTGCTCTTCGTCGCGCTCGACAGCGACGACGAGGCGACGGTCGGGGTGGACGCGCTCGGGAGCGCGACGGATTCCGTCCACGAAGCTGCGACGGTCGCGGTCGACCTGCTCGTTCTGCGTCCGCGAAACGATTCGCAGTGGCTGCGCCTGCGCTTCGAGCATCGCGCACCGACGCCCCTCGAGGCTTGGTCGAGCGTGGGCGACGCAGTGATCGGTCTGCTGGAGCCAGAACGCGGAGCGAGGCCCGAGCCGCCGCACCCCTGGGCGCGCTGATCTCCAGACCGCCGGGGAGACACGCGCGACAACGGAACGCTTTCTGCAGCGCGAGGGACATTCCCCAAGCAGGGAGCCTCGTCATGTCCGCGCCCAGCCCAACCCCCGCACTCGAGACGCGCGAGCCGCTGCACGAGCTGGAGCTTCTCCTGCGCTCGCGCTACGCGCTCGTGCACCTGCGCACCCCGGAGGAGGAGCGTTCGGAAACGCTGCTGCGCCACCTTGCGGACCATCTCGAGCTGCCTTTCTTCGTCTGGAGACGCACGAAGGGGTTGCAGCGCGCCGACGCGTCCGGACCGATCTACGGCACGGAATCCTTCGCGGGAGCGCTCGCACACGTGGAAAAGGCGCGCTTCGCGGCCATCTACCACTTCCGTGGTCTGGGGCCGCACGATCTCGAGTCGTCCGAGCTTGTCTCTCGACTGCTCGAGGCGCTCCTGCCGTACGAGAAGCTGCAGGGCGGTTTGATCCTCACGGGTGACAGCTTCGACGTTCCGCAGGCGCTCCAAATGCGCTGCGCATTGTTCGAGATGCCGGCACCGTCGCGCGACGAGTATCGCAAGCTCCTCGCGCACATCGTGCGCGACCTCAGCGGGCGTATGCACATCGAGTCGGGGATCACACGCGAGGACCTCGAGCGTCTGCTCAACAACCTCAAGGGTCTCACGCTCCTCGAAGCCGAGAAGGTGCTCACCAAGGCGATCGTCGAGGACGGCAAGCTCGACGCCGACGACATCGCGCTGGTGATCGAGGCGAAGAAGGAGATCGTCGAGCGCGAAGGCCTGCTGGAGTACTTCCCGGTCGAGGAAAGCATGACCGATGTTGCCGGGCTGGATGGCCTCAAGGAGTGGCTGCAGCAACGTCGCGCCTTGATCGCCGATCCGGAGAGCGCGGCGTCGTTCGGACTGACGTTCCCGCGCGGCGTGCTGCTGCTGGGTGTTCCCGGCTGCGGCAAGAGCCTGTGCGCCAAAGCGGTGGCCAACGAATGGCACCTGCCGCTGCTCAAGCTCGACCCGGCCAACCTGTACAACAAGTACGTGGGTGAGAGCGAACGCAACTTCAAGCGCGCCATCGCCACGGCCGAGCGCTGCGCCCCCGTCGTGCTGTGGATCGACGAGCTGGAGAAAGCCTTTGCCTCGGTCGGCGGCGATCACGACGGCGGCACGTCGACGCGCGTCTTCGGCACGTTCCTGTCGTGGATGCAGGATCACAAGGAGCAGGTGTTCGTCGTCGCGACCGCGAACGACGTGGCCAAGCTGCCGCCCGAGTTCCTGCGCAAGGGGCGCTTCGACGAGATCTTCTTCGTCGACCTGCCCACGGCCGAAGCCCGCGAGGCCATTCTACGCATCCATCTGCGCAAGCGCGGCCAGGATCCCAAGGGCTTCGACATGCCGGCGCTCGTGAGCGCCACCGAAGGCTTCAGTGGCGCCGAGCTCGAGCAATGCATCGTGGCGGCGCTGTTCACCGCGTTCTCCGCGAAGACGCCGCTCGACACCGCCGCGCTGCGGCGCGAGATCGACGCCACCCAGCCGCTCGCGGTCACCATGGCCGAGAAGATCGAACGCCTGCGCTCCTGGTCCCAAGGACGGGTCCGCAGCGCCCACTGAGGATCGAAGTTCCATGCGACATCGTGAGCGCTTCGGTGCTCACCGGCTCCGACGCTCGCCGTCGACGCTTCGGCAGCGAGAGTGGGGCGCGCGATCAGGTGCGGAAGAGGACCGACTCGCGCTTGAAGAAGCTCACCGCGAAAGCGAGCGCGATGGCGGCGTAGACGCAGGACGAGATGAAGATGATCGTGATCCACTTCCACTCGTAGATGCCTGCGATCAGCTGCTTGCTGGCCAGGCTGACGTTCAGGATGGGGATGAGCGAGAGTCTGAGGTCGAGCTCGACGCCGGGGAACAGCGCTGACACGGCGGGGATGATGACGATGATGTTGAGCGGCGAGATGTACGACTGCGCCTCCTTGTAGGTCTTCGCCATGAGCGCGATCGCGAGCAGCGTGCCCGAAAACAACACCGCCACGGGGAACACCATCACCAGCATGGCGCCGGCGTTTGCGGCTCCGAGCTGCAGCATGGCGAAGCCGCCGTCGTCGGACGCGGTCATGCGTGCCGAAACGGCGAGCGACCCCAGTGCCAGCAGCGCCGTGGCGACGGCGGCGGTGAGCACCGCGCAGAACTTGCCGAGGGCCAGCGACGTGCGCGAAACCGGGCTGGCCAGGATGGTCTCGATCGTGCCGCGTTCCTTCTCGCCCGCGGTGACGTCGATCGCCGGATACATGGCGCCCATCATCGTCAACAGGATGATGATGTAGGGGATGAAGCCCCCGAACGCCTCGCCCCCGGCACGCTGCTCGGAAGCCACGTTGTGCGGTTTGTGCTGGAACGGCTGAAGGTCGGCTTTCGACAGGTTGCGCGCCGCCAGCCGCTCTTCGACGATGGAGTTCAGGAAGGCGTCGAGCACGTCCTCGATACCGTCGCGTGCGAGCTCCGAGCGGATGGCATTTTCGTGGTAGTAGATGTCGACGGTGGTGTCGCTCCCCTCGGTACTGAGCGAGGTTTCGAAGCCCGTGGGGAACCGCACCGCGGCACGGAGCTTCTTGTCCTCGATGAGCGCCGCAAATCCCGTGTCGGGTGGAACGATCTCGAAGCCGGGATGACGCATGATCGCCGCCGAAAGCGAAGGCGCGTTCTCCGCCCCCAGCACCATGACGCTCATCTTCTCCTTGCGCGCGCCCTCGATGATCTTCTTCACCATCTTGCCCATGCCCAGCATGAGACCGGGGATCACGACCATGGGCACGACGATCATGGAGATCAGCGTGCGCCGGTCGCGCAGCGTGTCCATCATCTCTTTGAGGTAGACCAGCCGGATCTGCTTCGGGTTCATGCCTCGACTCCAAGCGTCTTCACGAAGATCTCCTCGAGGTCTTGCTCGCCGCTGCGCGCGCGCAGCTCGTCCAGCGTGCCCTCCGCCAGGAGGCGTCCGTCGTGGATGATCCCCACGCGATCGGCCAGTTTTTCGACCTCGCTCATGACGTGGGTCGAGAACAACACCGTCTTGCCGCGCTCCCGGCAGCTGCGGATGAAGTTGACGATGGTGCGTGCGGCAATGACGTCGAG
>JBFJHN010000204.1:0-5491 GCA_041613275.1 Candidatus Krumholzibacteriia bacterium
CTACGCGGACGTCGACGTCTTCTTCGTAGCCCTGCACGGAGGCAGCGGAGAGGACGGCACCATTCAGGCGCTGCTCGAGACCATCGGTGTCGCCTACACCGGCTCGGGTGTCCTGGCCAGCAGCCTGGCCATGGACAAGGAGCTCTCCAAGTGCATCTTCCGCGACCTCGGTGTGCCCACGCCCGAAGGCTTCGTCGTGCACGCAGGCACCTCGATCTCCGAGATCGCCGAGCGGGTGGCGAACGAGTGCGGCTACCCCGTGGTCGTCAAGCCGAACGCGCAAGGATCGAGCGTGGGCGTTTCCATCGTGCCGGACGAATCGAAGCTCGCCGCCGCCGTCGAGTGTGCCGCGACCTACGACGAGCGGCTCGTGTTCGAGCGCTTCATTCCCGGGCGCGAGGTGACGGTTGCGGTGGTCGAAGGCCGCGCGCTTCCGGTGGTGGAGATCGTGCCCCAGTCGGGCATGTACGACTACCGCAGCAAGTACACGCCGGGCTCGAGCACGTATCATGTCCCCGCGGACCTGCCGGAGACGGTGGCTTCGCTGCTCCAGCAGCACGCGTTGCGCTGCTTCAACGGGCTGCGTTGTCGCGACTTTGCGCGCGTCGATTTTCGTCTGACCCCGGCGCACGAGCCGTACTGCCTCGAGGTGAACACGATCCCGGGAATGACGCCGACGAGCTTGGTGCCGAAGGCCGCAGCCGCGATCGGGACCGACTTCGAGACGCTCGTGGAGGGCATCGTGCGTGCCGCGGCGGCTCGCGGGCCGGTGCGCAGCAACGGCTGAGCCGCCCCGCATGGTTCGTGAACTGGGGGACTGCGTGAAGACGAACCGCAACGACAGGCAGCTGGTGGGCATGGTACACCTGGCGCCGCTGCCCGGCGCGCCGCGTCATCACGTCTCGATGTCCGAGATCGAATCGCGCGCGGTGGGTGAGGCGCGCGTGCTGCACGAGATGGGGTTCGACGCCTGCATCGTGGAGAACTACGGCGACGCGCCTTTCCACAAAGAGCATGCGGAGCCGGTGACCGTGGCCGCCATGGCCCGCATCGTCGCCGCCATCCGGCGTGAGCTGACCGAGATGCGCGTGGGCGTGAACGTGTTGCGCAACGATGCCGCGTCGGCTCTCGCGATCGCAGCGGCCACGGATGCACACTTCATTCGCGTCAACGTGCACGTTGGTGTCACGGCAACCGATCAGGGCGTCATCGAGGGCCGCGCCGCCGAGACGGTGCGTGCACGACGCGCGCACGACGCGCCGGTGCAAATCTGGGCCGACGTGCACGTGAAGCACGGCCGCAACCTCTCACACGCATCCATCGCGGAAGAGGCGCGTGATGCGGTGGAGCGCGGGCTGGCCAACGCACTCATCGTGACGGGTGCCGGGACGGGGCAACAAACGGATACGAAGCAGCTTCGCAGTGTTTCGCAGCTGCAGCTTGGCGTGCCGGTCTATGTGGGCAGCGGTGTGACGCCCGGCAACGTCGCGTCGATCCTGCGCATGTGCGAGGGTGTCATCGTCGGGTCGGCGCTCAAGATCGATGGTCGCGCCGAGAATCCGCTGGATCCCGAGCGCGTGCGCCGCTTCGCGGATGCCGTGCGCCAGGCGGCGCGCTGAACGATTTCGAGGCATCGTGCCGTTTTCCTACTACAGAAGATTGAGCGCGCGGCAGCGCCGCATCTATGACAAGAGCGACGCCGTGACGCGCGTCGAGGTTCCGCAGCCGGAACGCCTGCGTCGCGACGTGGATGCGGTGGCCGCAGCGCTGCGCCAGGAAAACCGCCGCGCCACCGAGGAAGCGGCCGGCGCGCTTGGCGCGGCGCTGTTGAGCGCTCTGAAAGTGTCCGGGGTGCGCGTGCGTGTGCTCGCGGCGCGACCGTCGCACGACTGGGGCGAGCTGCACGGGCTGTACGAGCCAGATAGCGGCAAGCGCCCGTTGATCACGGTGTGGATGCGCACGGCACAGCGCAAGCAGGTGGTGGCGTTCAAGACGTTCCTGAGAACGCTGCTGCACGAGCTCATGCATCATCTCGACTACGAGCTGCTCGAGCTCGACGATTCCTACCACACGCAGGGCTTCTACAAGCGTGAGTCGAGCCTCTTCCGGCAGCTGGTTCCAGATCCTTCGCGCTACGAAGCGAAGTCTACGACGCGCGGCGTGAGCGGCGACCGTGCCGGTGCATCACGCACGGCACGCGTCGCGCGTGGAGAGCGCGCTGCGCGCGCGGCGACGGAGCGCGCTGCGCGACGCAAGAAGGCGCCGGCGGGTGCCGAGCAGACGAAGCTGCCCTTCGACGTGTGATCGCCGGACTGGACACGACGAAGCGACGACCGTGCGCTCGGCGTCGGACGGCTTCGTGTGTGCTTGGAGCTTTCGTGGAGATGCCGGTTGGAGGGGCGTTCAGACCTTCTCGCCGCGCGCGCGGATCTCACGCACGACGGAAGCCAGACCACGGCGATTGATGATCTTCATGCCGTGGGCGCTGACGCGCAAACGGATCCAACGTTTCTCTTCTTCCAAGTAGTAGCGCTTGTTCTGGAGGTTCACTTCGAAGCGGCGCCGCGTCTTGTTGTTGGCGTGGCTGACGTTGTTGCCGTACTGCGCCTTCTTGCCCGTGACCTGACACACTCGTGACATCTTCGTTCTCCCGTGGATCGTGCGCCGCGCGTGCGCGGGTGCGCGCCCCGGCCGGCGCGCGGCGACGCGTAGGATGCCCGGCGCGGCGGCGAAAGTCAAATCACTGCAGGCGTGTGCGGGTTCCGACCGCTGCGCCGGGCCGTTCAGACGCCCGCCGGGCTGGGCTGCCTTGGGGGGCGGGTCGCCGGCCACCCCATGCGGCTCGGCGGCCGACCGGCGCCGAGCGATGTGCCTCATCCCATTCTGGAACCACATCTTATGGGAATCCGTCGGGCCCCACTTGCGCTCCGATTCAATTTGATATAAATTTATATCAGTATGAAAGGAGCTCACCATGCCACCGCGTGAGTACGCCCGAAAGGCGCTGTCGGGGTTCTTCATGTTGTTCATCGTTCTGCTCGTTCTCGTGCTCGCCATCTGGATGCTGATCGTCGGCGTTCAGAACGAGTCGATCACGCTCGTTCTGATGGCCGTGGCCCTGTTCGTCCTCTTCGCCTTCGGGCTGCCCGGCTTCGTGGTGGTGCAGCCCAACGAGGCGGCGGTCCTAGTGCTCTTCGGTGCCTACGTGGGCACGATCAAGGACCACGGCTTCTGGTGGGTGAACCCGTTCACGTCGAAGCGCAAGCTCTCGCTGCGGGCGCGCAACCTCGATGGCGAAAAGCTCAAGGTGAACGACCTTTCGGGCAATCCCATCGAGATCGGCGCGGTGGTCGTCTGGCGCGTCTCCGATACGTTCTCGGCCATGTTCGACGTAGACGACTTCGAAGACTTCGTCACCGTGCAGAGCGACTCGGCCGTGCGGCACCTGGCCAAGGCCTATCCGTACGACGAACCCGAACGCGGCGGCATTTCGCTGCGCGGCAGCACGGACGAGGTCCAAGAGGCGCTGCGTCAGGAGCTGCAGGAGCGCGTGGGACGCGCCGGCGTGGTCGTCGACGAGGCGCGCCTGACGCACTTGGCCTACGCCCCGGAGATCGCGAGCGCCATGCTGCAGCGTCAGCAGGCCGACGCGATCATCGCTGCGCGCACGCGCATCGTCGAAGGCGCCGTCGGCATGGTCGAGATGGCGCTCAACCAGCTGCGCGACCAGCGCGTCGTCGAACTCGACGAGGAGCGCAAGGCCGCCATGGTCAGCAACCTTCTGGTGGTCCTGACCAGCGAAAAGGCCGTCAGCCCGGTGATCAACAGTGGAACGCTGTACAGCTAACGGGGTGCGGTCATGGCGGAACGCAAGAGCGTTCTCGTGCGCGTGCGGCCGGAGACATACGAGGCGCTCCGACGCTGGGCAGCGGAAGAGTTTCGCAGCGTGAACGGGCAGATCGAGTACCTGTTGCACCAGAGCCTTCGGAAGTCGGGCCGTCTCGGACGTCGGGGTGCGTCTCCCGACCCGGGCGCCGGCGACGACGGCGACGACGGCGAAGATTGAAGCGACCGCGACCGCTTGCGCTGCGGGGCAGCAGGGGGCGCGGGTCTTGCGAGAGGACTCCCGCCGCGGGAGCGTTCGAAGCGTGAAGGGGCGGACGATGCCGCGCTTCACGCTTTCGGCGTGTCGGTGGTAGGCTGCCGGACCGTACGGCGGCAACGGTCGCAGAACGCCGGATTGCCGGACGACGAGGGAAACATGCGGGTCTACGACAGCCTCACGCGTGCGGAACACGATTTCGAGCCGGTCCGCCCCGGACACGTGGGCATGTACGTGTGCGGCATGACGGTGCAGGACAAGCCTCACATCGGTCACTTCCTGCCGTTTCTGACCGCCGATGTCGTGCGGCGCTATCTCGAGCACAAGGGCTTCGAGGTGACGCACGTCCAGAACTTCACCGACGTCGACGACAAGATCATCGCGCGCGCCAACGAAGAGGGCATCACGTCCGAGGAAGTCGCCGAGCGCAACATCCAGAAGTACTACGAGGCCGCGAAGGCCATGAACCTGCTGGCGGCGACGCACTACCCCAAGGCCACCGAGCACATCCCCGAGATCGTCGCGCTCATCGACAAGCTCATCGAAAAGGGACACGCGTACGCGGCGCCCAACGGCGACGTCTACTTCCGCGTGCGCACGTTCGAGGGCTACGGCAAGCTGTCGGGACGCAACGTCGACGATTTGATGAGCGGCGCGCGCATCGAGGTGGGCGAGGAAAAGGAAGACCCGCTGGACTTCGCGCTGTGGAAGGCGGCGAAGCCCGAAGAGCCCCAATGGCCCAGCCCGTGGAGCGCCGGGCGCCCGGGCTGGCACATCGAATGTTCGGCGATGGCCATGAAGTACCTGGGCGAGAGCTTCGACATGCACGGGGGCGGGCGGGATCTGTTGTTCCCGCATCACGAGAACGAGATCGCCCAGAGCGAGGCCTGCACCGGCAAGCCGTTCGTGCGCTACTGGATGCACAACGGCCTGCTGTACACCTCGGGCCAGAAGATGTCGAAGTCGCTGGGGAACTTCTTCCTGATGGAGGACCTGCTCGAGAACTTCAGCCCCGAGGAGCTGAGGTTCTTCCTGCTGTCGACGCACTTCCGCAGCCAGGCCGAGTACTCGGAGGAGCGCCTGGCCGAGTCGCGTGCGGCGTTCGAGCGCATCCGCGAGGGCATCGTGCGCATGCACGAAACGCTCGCGGCGGCCGGCAGTGTCCAGGCGGGTCTCGTCAGCGAGGCCGCCACCGACCTGCGCGAGACGAGCGAGAAGCTCGAGCGCGAGTTCTTCGAGGCCATGGAGCACGACTTCAACACCGCAGGCGCGCTGGGCAAGGTGTTCGAGATCGTGCGTCACTGCAATCGCTTCCTCGACGCGCCGTTGCGCGACGGGGACGCGGGCGCGCTCGCTGAGGTCTTCGCGCGACTCGAGTCCATGCTGCAG
>JBFJHN010000205.1:0-5487 GCA_041613275.1 Candidatus Krumholzibacteriia bacterium
AGCGGATCCTTCTGTGCGTAGGCACGTAACGACACACCGCCGCGCAGATGATCGAGCTCGCGCAGGTGGTCCTTCCAGCGATCGTCGATGGCGCGCAGATAGGCGTAGCGCTCGAGCTGGCGCATGATCTCGGGCGTGAGCAGCGTCTCACGATCCTCGAGCGCCTTGTGCGCCTGTGCCACCAGGTGCTCTCGGGCGGCATCGTAGCCCATGTCGAAGAGATCCTCGACGTTGAAGGCGTGCAGGAACACCGACTGCAGCTCGTGCAGCATGGGGTCGAGCAACACCTCTTCGGGCCACGTCGACTCGTCGCACGTGTCGGCGAAGTGGTCGCTGACGTAGTTCTCGGCCATGTTGCGGATCTCGTCCTGCAGGTCGGTGCCGCGCAGCACGTCGAGCCGGTTGGCGTAGATGACCTCGCGCTGCTTGTTCATGACGTCGTCGTATTTCAGCAGGTGCTGGCGCGCGTCGAAGTTCTGGAACTCGACGCGTTTTTGCGCGCGCTCGATGGCCTTGGTGACCATCGGGTGCGTGATGACCTCGCCTTCCTCGATGCCCAGCCGGTCCATGACGCCGGCGATGCGCTCGGGGCTGAACAGGCGCATGAGGTCGTCCTCGAGCGACATGAAGAACGCCGACGAGCCCGGGTCGCCCTGGCGCCCGGCGCGCCCGCGCAGCTGGCGGTCGATGCGGCGCGACTCGTGGCGCTCGGTGCCGATGATCTGCAGGCCACAAGGCTCCTCGAGCTCACCCTCCTGCACCTTGTAGTTGGCCCCCGGCGAGCCGTCGCGCCCGCGCCCGAAGGGGCACGCCGGGCAACGCGCGCCTTCGTAGTCTTCACGGCGTTCGCAGACGATGACGCCTGGCCCCAGCTTGATGTCGGTGCCGCGGCCGGCCATGTTCGTGGCGATGGTCACGGCGCCCTTCTGGCCCGCGAAAGTGACGATCTCCGCTTCGCGCTGGTGTTGGCGCGCGTTCAAGACCTCGTGCTTGATGTTGCGGCGTTTGAGCATCCGCGAGAGCTTCTCGGAGACCTCCACCGAAACCGTGCCGACGAGCACCGGCATGCCGCGCTCGTGCTGATGGATGATCTCCTCGATGACGGCGTTGTACTTCTCGCGCCGCGTCTTGTAGATCTGGTCGTCGAAGTCGACGCGGCGTACCGGGCGGTGCGTCGGGATCACCATCACGTCGAGGTTGTAGATCTTCTTGAACTCCTCGGCCTCGGTCTCGGCGGTACCGGTCATCCCGGCCAGCTTCTCGAACATGCGGAAGAGGTTCTGCAGCGTCACCGTGGCCATGGTCTGCGTCTCGCGCTCGACGCGCACGTTCTCCTTGGCCTCGAGCGCCTGGTGCAGCCCGTCGGAGAAGCGTCGCCCCGGCATGAGTCGCCCGGTGAACTCGTCGACGATCATGACCTTGCCGTCCTGGACGACGTACTCGTTGTCCTTCTCGTACAGCGAGTAGGCCTTCAGCAGCTGGCTGATGTCGTGCAGGCTGTCGCTCGCCTGGGCGTAGCCGCGATGCAGCTCGTCCAGCTTCTGGACGCGCGCCTGCTTGTCGAGCGCTTCGTCGTCCTCGATGGCTTTCACCGCGACGCTCAAGTCCGGCAGCGTCAGCGGCAGGTTGACGCGCTTGGCGAGATCGTCGCGCCCCTTCTCGGTGAGATCGGCCATGTGGCTCTTCTCGTCGATGGCGAAATAGAGATCCTCGTCGCAGGTGTGCAGCAGCTTGTCGCGCATGAGCTCGCCCTCGACGCGATGCAGGATCTTGGGCAGCGGCCCCTCGCGGCTCATGAGCTTGATGAACTGCTTGTTCTTCGGCGCGCCGCGTTTCATCTGCACCAGTCGGAATCCGAGCTCGCGCTCGCCGTCGCCGTCGAGCGCGTCGACGCCCGGCTCGATGATCTCCTCGACCTCCTTCATCACGTTCGTGATGTAGCGGTTCTGCAGGCGCACCAGCTGCTCGATTCCCGGCTTGAGCTTCATGTAGTTGGCGTTCTGGTTCGACTCGGGCGCCGCCCCGGCGATGATCAGCGGCGTGCGCGCCTCGTCGACGAGCACCGAGTCGACCTCGTCGACGATGGCGAAGTGGAAGTTCTTGCCGGCGATGTCGCCGTCGTAGTCGCGATGCACGCGATCCTCGGCGCGCGTGGCCATGTTGTCGCGCAGGTAGTCGAAACCCAGCTCGTTGTTGGTGGCGTAGACGATGTCACATTCGTAGATCTGCTTGCGCTCGGGAGGAGTCTGACCGTTCTGGATGATGCCAACGGTGAGACCGAGGAACTTGTAGATCTCGCCCATCCACTCGCCGTCGCGGCGGGCGAGATAGTCGTTCACCGTGACCAGGAAGGCGCCGCGCCCGGAGAGGGCATTGAGGTACAGCGGCATCGTGGCGACCAGCGTCTTGCCCTCGCCCGTGGCCATCTCGGCGATCATGCCTTCGTGGAGCGCGATGCCACCGACGACCTGCACGTCGTAGGGCACCATGTTCCACTCCGCGGGGCGGCCGACGACGTCCCAGGTGCGCCCCAGCATGCGCCGGCAGGTCTCCTTGACGGCTCCGAAGGCCTCCGGCAGCAGATCGTCGGGCGTTTCGCCCTCTTCGAGACGCTTGCGGAACTCGTCGGTCTTGGCGCGCAGCTCCTCGTCGCCGAGCTCGGAGTAGAGCCGGGCGTACTCGTTGACCTGCGCCACGACCGGCTGCATGCGCCGAAAATCGCGCTCGGACTTGGTTTTGAAGACTTTCCTGAGAACTTTCTGGAACATCACGCTCCGTGGGACCTCGGTGCCTGGACAACAATAAGGCGGCCCCCCGGAGGGGACAACGCCAGGCACGGCAGGGCTCTTGGGGCACGCCGGCCCGCGAGGATACGGCTTTGAGCCCCGCGGCGAAAGGGACGAGCCTCCGAGCCGCGCGGGGCGGGCGATGCGGGGCGGCGTGCGGCGGGGGCGGCCGAACGGCGCGATGCCGGCCGTGCCACCCCCTCCACGGGCGTCAGCGAACCTCGTTCAGGCAGTAGACGGTGCCGTCGTTGGAGCCGAAGAACACCCGGCCGTCGTGGACGAGCGGCGAGGAGTAGATCGGGGCTCCGAGACCGATCTTGGCGATCAGGGCGCCGTTGCGCTGGTCCACGACATACGTGTGCTGGTCGTACGAGGTGAAGTAGACGCGGCCGTCCTCGACCCACGGGGTCGACAGGATCGGTCCCTGGGCGCGGTAGCGCCAGACCACGCTGCCGTCGTCGATGCCGAGCGCATACAGATGTCGGTCGCTGCTGCCGACGTAGACGACGTTGCCGTCGGCGGTCGCCGGAGACGAGTTGACCGGGCCGCTCAGGCGTGTGCGCCAGGCCACGCGGCCGTCCTCGAGCGACACGGCGTGCACGCGACCGTCATGGCTTCCCACGACGACCGTGCGGCCGACGCGCAGCGGGTTCGAGATGACGCGCGACCCCAGCGCGACGCTCCACAGGCGCTTGCCACTTTCCTGGTCGAGGCACAGCAGCTCGCCGGCGCCCGAGACCACCAGCAGCTCCTGGCTGGTGACGACGGGGCGCGCGCGCAGCTGGCCGCCGATGCGCACCTTCCACGCCACGCGTCCGCTCTTGGTTTCGAGCGCGACGACGTCGCCTGCGTAGGTCTGGAAGAAGACATGCCCGCGCCCGACCGCCGGCGTGGCGACGATCTTCGCACCCAGATCGCGTGCCCACAGCTCGTAGCCGTCGAGCGCGCGCAACGCGAAGGCGCGTCCCCCGTAGTTGCCGCAGAACAGTCGCGTCCCGTCGACCGCCGGCGTCGCGCCGATCCCCGATCCGGAGTCGTAGTTCCAGCGGGGCTTGCCGGAGGACTCGACGGCGTACAGACGGCCGTCGCGGCAGCCGTACACCACCTGGTCTTGCACGAGCTGGGGCGACGAGGTGACCCAGCCGCTGTGACGCTTGGACCACGCGAGCTCGAGCGAAACCGCTTCGGCGCTCGCCGATGCGCTTGCTGCATCCGGCGTCGCTTCGGACACGTCCCGAGCCTGCGGTGGGAGTGAGGCGACCTCGATCTCCGCGGGCGTCGATTCGGCCACCTCGCCCGAAACGCGTGAGCCTTCGGACGGCTGCAGGCTCGAGTCGACGCCTTCGGGCAGCAGCGCGCCGACGCGATCGTCCTCGGGCAGACCGCCCATGCCTTGCCAGCGCGACATGCCGAACAGCGCCGTGGCGAAGATCAACACCATGAGCGCGAGCGCAGCGTACGACATGCGCACGCGATCGCGCTTGGGAGCCTCCTCGGCGTGCGGCCAGTCGCTGTCCAGCGTTTCGACCGCTTCGCTGTCCGGTGCGGCCTCCTTGAGCAAAACGATGCGCGCGCGCGCTGGCTCCGGATCGCTCGACTCGCCGTCCGGCGTCACGCGCTCCTGCCGCGAGGGCACGCCGAAGTCGCTGCCGTCCAGCCACAGCACGACGCGGTCTTCGTCCTCGAAGAAGACGCGTTGCAGGCGCACGTGCCGCTCTTCGCCCTCGCCGCCTGCGGCGTGCGCCGAAAGCGGCAGCTCCTTCACGCGCAGGCGCAGTGTCGACTGCAGCGGCTGCGGCGGACCCCCGAGGCTGAACAGCGGTTGCAGGCCGCGCGTGTGCAACACGTACAGGCTGCGACCACGGCACAAAACGACGCCCAGCTCGTAGGCTTCACGCAGGTCGTCTGGAAGCGCGCGACAGGCGACGTCCAGGCCGAGGACGAAGTCCTCGAGGAAGGCGCCTGCGGGCGTTTGCAAGTCGTCGTAGTCGCGCGTGAGCTGGCGCAGGACGGGCTCCGCGACCGCCTGCACGCGGCGGTCGTGCCACTCGGCGAGCACCGCGATGCGGGTGTCGTCCTGACGATCCCCCGCGTCGAGGAACGTGAACAGCTGGTTCTGAAATCCTTCAGGCGTCTCGAGACGCAGACGAAACACGTTGCGCATGACACGAACCCCACTTCCCCCACATTCACCGACGCGCAACCCGAAACGGATGCGCGAGCGCACCGAGGAATCTGCAATAACGGAACGTGAGGGCTTGCAGCAAGCGCTTTATCCGAAGGGTGCGCGCGGACGAGCGCCGCGAGCAGCACGAGCGTCAGAGCAGGCTTCGGGTTCGGGATGCGTGCGAGGAACGTGCGGGACTCCGCGTGGTGTGTGTCTGGAGGTCAGTGCGTGCGATTGCTTCGGGACTCGATCTGCTCCAGCACGGCACGCACGAGCTCGTGACCCGGTCGCTGCTTCTCCACCAGGCGGAGATGACGCTCGGCCTCGGCGTAGTGGCCGCGATGGAACAACGTGAGACCGAGGTTCACGCGCGCGTCCGTGTACTTGGGGTTGATGCGCAACGACGTCTCGAACTCCTCGACGGCGTCGTCGCTCATCTCCTCGTTGTCGTACGCGACGCCGAGAAGGTTGTGCAGGTCGGGGTACTGCGGGTGACGCTGCAGGAGCGCCTTGATCTCCGCGATGGCGCGCGCG
>JBFJHN010000206.1:0-5481 GCA_041613275.1 Candidatus Krumholzibacteriia bacterium
CAGATCGAGAAGGCGCGCGAGTACGAGGGCGAGTCGCACGAGTACGGCCCGAGATTCGCGGAGGGCGACATGCTCGATCTGCCGCAGCTCACGGACGAACGCTTCGGTGGTGCGCTTTGTCTGGGAAACGTGCTGCCGTACATGGAGGACGAGGAGTTGGAGCCGCGACTGCGTGCGGTCGCCGCAGTGCTCGAGCCCGGCGGACGCCTGGTTGCTCAGCTCCTGAACTACAGCGGCATTCTGGAACGCGGCGTCCGTCACCTGCCGCTCAACTTCCGACCGGATCCCGAGAACGCCGACGGCGAGATCGTCTGGGTGCGACTCATGCGCCCTGCGGACCCCGGCCACATCCTCTTTCACCCGGTGACGTTGCGCACACTCCCGGGCCACGATCCTCCGGTCGAAATCCAGTCCGCGCGTGAGGTGCGCCTGCGTGCCTGGACATGGCCCGAGCTGCAGCGCTTGCTGCGCGCCTGCGGCTTCCGCGACCTTCAGGCCTTTGGCGACATGTCGAGAACCCCGTACGATGCAGCCGCGTCGAACGACCTCATCTTCGTGGCAACGCGTCACGGTACCGAAACGCATGACGGCGGACCATCCTCTTGAAACGTGGGGAACGGTGCCGATTCTCGAAGTCACGCAGCTGCGCAAGTTCTACGGCGACGTCGTCGGCGTCGATGGTGTGAGCTTCGCGGTGGAGCCGTGCGAGATCTTCGGTTTCCTGGGTCCCAACGGTGCCGGGAAGACCACGACGATCCGTCTCCTGCTGCAGCTCCTGCATCCCGACGCCGGCCGGATCACGCTGTTCGGGCACGAGCTCGACTCCGGGTCGACGCCTCTGCGCGATCGCATCGGCTACCTGCCCGGCGACTTTCGTCCTCATATGACGATGAGCGGCGCACGCTTTCTCGCCTACATGAGCCGTTTCCGCAAGCGCCCGCCGGCCCTGCGCGAGGAGCTCATTGAAAGGCTTCAGCTGACGCGCGACGTGCTGGACCGACCGCTGAAACACCTGTCGCACGGCAACCGGCAGAAGATCGGCATCGTTCTGGCGTTGGAGCATCAACCGGAGCTGGCCATTCTCGACGAGCCGACGCTGGGTCTGGATCCGCTCATGCAAGAAGCCTTCTACGACATTCTGCGCCTGCTTCGCGAGCGGGGCACGACGCTCTTCCTTTCTTCACACGTGCTGTCCGAGGTCGAGAAGGTCTGTGCGCGCGTTGCGATCATTCGCGACGGAAAGCTCGTGGCGTTGGAATCGCTCGAAGCCCTGAAGGAGAGGTGTCCACGCAGGCTGATCGTGCGCTTGCGCGATGGCGAAGATCCTCCCGCGTTTCCGGGGACGCGCCTTCTGCGACGTGACGCGGGACGTCACGTGTACCTGGTCGAAGGCGCGCTTTCGCCGGTGCTCGGCGCCGTGGCCCGTGCGGCGGTGCAGGACGTCGTGCTTCCCGAGCCCGATCTCGAGGACGTGTTCATGGCCTACTACGCCAAGGATGATTCGGCCACGCGCCCTGCGCGCAAGCGAACGGAAGGGTTGACGTGATCCGCACCCACTACGTTGCGAACACGCTGCGCGAGCATCGCACGCTCTTCCTGTTCTCGTTCTTCTTCGCAGGACTCTTCCAGGTGCTGATCCTGACCTTGGTGGTAGGCGCCGATCTGTTGGGCTTCGTCGAGCAGTTCTACAACCAGCTGCCGCCGCAGGTGCGCATGATGTTCGGCGAGCAGTTCATGGCGCAGTTCTCGGTGAACGGCGCCGTGGGGTTCGGCTACAACCATCCGCTTGTCATCGTGTTGCTGACCATCGTCGCGATCATTCTGCCGGCGCGCCACATCGCCGGTGAGGTGGAAGCCGGCACGCTCGAGCTCCTGTTCGCGATGCCGGTGCCGCGACGCCAGATCGTGTTTTCCCTGTGGATCACCTCAGGCTTGGCGCTCCTGGCAATCGTGGTGGGATGCTGGCTGGGGACGGCGTGCGGCCTGCTGTTGTTTCCCGAGGCGCGCACCGCTCCTTGGGGCGCCATTCTCAAGGTGGGGTCGAGCCTGTGGATGCTGATGTTCGCGATCAGCAGCTACACGTTGTTGATCTCGTGTCACGCGTCCGAAGGCAGCCGGGCGACGCTGCGCGCGGCCGGTTTGACGCTGGTTTTCTTCTTCGTCAACGTCGCGGGGTTCATGTGGCCGACGATCGACTTCCTGCAGCCGTTCACGATCTTCGACTACCACCAGCCGCAGCGCGTCATGCTGGGCGAGCCGGTGATGGCCGAGACGCTCCTCGTTCTGGGTGCGCTCTCGGCCGTCTGCGCCGCGCTGGCGCTGCGCCAGATCGCACGCCGCGACGTGCCGGGCTGAACGGTTACGGCGAAGGTCGCGGATGCACGAAGAAACCGATCGAATCCGCCGACGCCGAGCCAAACAAACCGATGCCACCCTCGACGTGGAAGATGGGACGCTCGAATCCGTCGCCGAGCGTGCTGCCGAAACCGAAGCCGGAGTTGTCCTGGGGATTGGAGCGCACCCAGTCGGAAGCGTTGCGGTCGAGCGCGAGGATGCGAATCTTGTAGCGACCTTCGAAGAAGATCGTGAACCAGGGAAGGCGCAGCGTTCCGTCCAGCGCCTCCAGCGCGGGCGATGACTCCTCGCGATCGATCGACTCGAAGTCCTCGGGATCGAAGAACTCGGGCTCGATGACGAAGTCCGAGCCGGGATCCAGGCTGAACACGCCGATCTGGAAGGCCTTGACGTCGGGGCGCACGAAGCGTGCTTCGAGCAGGCCGTTCGCGTACACGACCTGGTTCTCTGGCGCGTGGTAGACGCTGTCGCCACGCGTGACGAAGGTCTGGAGCTCGCGAATCTCGTTCTGCCCCGTGTCGTCCAGCAGCAGCCAGCGATCGACCCGGTACGGCCCCGGCGTGGTGGTTCGTGCACGCACCGACTCGCCGATGCTCGTCGTGACCGACAAGACGTACGTTGCGTTGGGCTGGATTTCTTGACCGGGATCGCCGAGCGGTAGGTAGCGCCCGGGCGTTGCCGTTTCGAGGTAGCGAAACACGATGCCCGTGCCGAGCTCTTCCACCTGCACCGTCGCGCCGGTCTCGCCTGCGGCTTCGGGCGTATATTCCACCGCCGGGGACAACGCACGTGTCACGCGCACCGCGGGCAGCGGCTTGCCCACGACGAGCATTGCGTCCACGACCAACGTGCCCACATCGCTGGGGTCGAAGAAGGCGCTGGGCTCGCGGTTCGTCGAGCAGCCCAGGAGCGCTCCAACACAGCCCAACGCGAGGGTGGCAAAGGCTCGTGCCGCTCTCGCGGCAAACGGTGTCGTGTCCCGTCGCATGCAAGACCCCCGTTTCAGAACGAAAAGCTCAACCCGACGCTGGGGACGATCGGCAGCATCTTGAACACCTCGACGTCGGGGCTTTGGTCATCGAACTGCACGAACCACTCGTTGCGACGTGTGTAAAGATTGAAGAACTGCACGAACCACGAAGCTGGCCGACCGAACGCCGTGAAGTCGCGCGTCACGCTGAAATCGAGCCGGTGGTACGGCAGCAGGCGGCCGCTGTTGCGCCGTCCGGGCAGCACCAGGGCGCCTTCGGTCCGCGAGCCCAGCGTGGGGTCCTCCACACGGTAGCGTGCCGACGCCGGAGTGAAAGCCTGGCCGGTGCCGAACACGAACGCGGTGCTGTACGACCACGGGCCGCTTCGATAGCTGAGCACGGCTTTGAAGTCGTGCCGCCGATCGTACTTGGGAGCGAACGACTCTCCCGAATTGAGCTCGTCGAACGCGCGCCGCGACCACCCCAACGCGTATCCGACCCAGCCGGTGACGCGCCCGACGCGCCGCTCGGCGAACAGCTCCAGTCCTGTGGCGTATCCCGAGCCTCCCGTCACGAACAGGTCTTCGGCCGTGAAGCTTTCCTGGTCGGCCGTTGCACGATCGTCCCAAGCGACGAGATCGCTGAGGTCCGTGTAGTAGACCTCGGCGGAAATCTGATACGCGGGTGAGGGGTTCCACTCCAGACCGGCGACCCCCTGGATGGAGCGTCCGGGCGAGGTCGTTTCGTCGACGGGCACGTACAGGTCTCCGGCCGAGAACCCCTCCGTCGAAACGAGCTGCAGATACTGGTGGTAGATGCCGCCGCCGAGCTTCAGCAGCAGGTCGTTCGGGAGCGCTTGGCTGAACGCCAGGCGCGGCTCGATCAGCCAGCGATCGCCGTCGCTCACCCAACGTGTGCGCAGACCGGTCCGGATCGAAGTACCCGCGCGCACGTCCCACCGGTCGTCGACGAACGTCGTCAGCTCGACGGGCTCGCTGTCGAAGCCGATCGGCACTTCCCGGTTGAACGTCTGTGCAAAGCGAAAGTCGTACAGCGAAGCCGCCACACCCCAAGTGGTCGCGTGCTTGCCCGCGCGCACATCGAGCTGGGCGCGGCCGGTCACATCGCGCAGCCGGTTCGTGATGCCGACCGGCGTGTTGAAGACGTTGGCGTCCGTGAGGCTCTCGTACTCGCTGAACGACAGCGCAAGCGTACCCAGCCAGTCCGGCCCCCAAGCCTGGTTGTACCGGGCAAAGATGACGGTGTTGCCCCAGTCGATCGACAGGCGTGTGTCCCGATCCGGCTCGATGCGGAGATCGTCGCGGCCACGATAGGCCACCAGCTCGGCCCAGCCGCGCGCGGTCGGGTCGGTGACGAACTTGGCGTTCAGGTCGTAGAAGCTGTAGAACGGGATCTCGGGCGTCGATCTGCGCAGCGACGACAAGATGGGCTCGAGGTACGTGCGCCTCCCGCTCATAGACCAACCGTGGCTTCCGGCGGGCCCCTCCAGCGTAAGACGCGCGGAGAGCGTGCTCAACGCGCCCTTGCCCGACAGCCCGGTGCTCGCCGGCGTTCGACTCGCCACATCGACGATCGATCCCAGGCGTCCGCCGTACGCCGCCGGGTAGGCACCCTTGTATAAACTCACGCCATCGATCGCGTCGGTGTTGAAGGTGGAGAAGAAGCCAAAGGCGTGCGTCGGGTTGTAGACGGTCACGCCATCGAGCAGAACGAGCGTCTGATCGGGCCCGCCGCCCCGGATGTACAGTCCGCTCGAAATGTCGGAAGCAGCGAGCACGCCCGGCAGAAGCTGCAGGCTGCGAATGGGGTCGGGATCGCCAATCGACGGGGTGCTCTGAAGCTGATCGGAGTCCAGCTGGACGAGCGCCGGCTGGTTCGAGCGCTCTCGAGCGGAGCGGTCGCCGAGCACCACGACGGTCTCGGTACGTTCGACCTCGGGCGAGAGGGCGATGTCGCGCTCGACGTCCGCGCCCAAGCGGACGGACACGCTGTCCACGAACGCTTCGAAGCCAGGGACCTCCACGCGAAGCGCGAATCGGCCCGCGCTCACGTCTTCCAGGACGTAACGTCCCGAAACGTCGGTTGTCGCCTGATTCTCGACGATCGCGTCGAGACCCAGGGCGCGTCCCTTCAA
>JBFJHN010000207.1:0-5469 GCA_041613275.1 Candidatus Krumholzibacteriia bacterium
CCCGCGGGTCGCAAAGTACAGGCGCACCCGTTTGACGTCCTCCGCCAGCGTCTCGGGCTGGTAGCTGGGGCGACGGAATCGTCCGAGGAGCAAACCCTCGCGTTTGGCGAGCGCCAGGCCGTCCTTGATGCGGCCGACGTCCGCCCCTTCGACGCCCACGATGCGCACGTCCTGGACACGCCAGCCGCGATACGCAACGCCAATCTTGCGGGAAGCGAAAGACCCGGCGGGAAACAGGGCGATGGATGGGAATGCAACGCATGCGAGCGCGACCAGAACGGGGATCGCGCGCATGCGCATCGCAGCTCGCCGAGCGTGAGACCGAGTCACGGGACCTCCTGTCTGGCAGTCTACGGCATCATGCGGGCCGGAGAGCCGAGCACGTGTCGCCTGGACTACCAGATCTCCTCACGCTTGCGAATGTCGAACACGGTGAGCGGGAACCCCGTTGTTTCTCCGACGATTTCGGGATAGCCGTCACCGTTGAGATCGACGAGGCGGATGCGACGCCCGAAGGTGCGGCGGTTCTTCGCCTCCACCTCGACCTCACGGAAGCGCGCGTCCAGAATCTTCCCCGAGTTGAGAATGATCTCGGGCTGGGGATCGTCGTCGACGTTGGCAACGAGGATCTCGGTCGCGTCGTACGGCTGAACCGTCTTCCATTCCAGGAGGCGCGTGGATCCGTCGTAGACGTAGAGGATGCGATCCGAAATGAACACCAGCTCCGGCTGTGGATCTTGATCCACGTTCGCACCGACAAGACACGTGATGTTCGTGAAACGATCTTGCAGATGTTCGTAGCGCAGCTTGTAATCGTCCAAGTCGTACACCAGAATTCGCCCCGCGAGCGTCGCAACGAGCAGGACCGTCTCGCCCGTGCGGTCGTCCATCAGGCGCAATGCGGTGACCGGAGAACCCAGACTGGGCGTCTCCCAGTCGGGTCGCGACCGCCCGTCGCGGAACGTCAGAGCATGCAGGTGCTGGGCTGCATCCGCGTAGATGAACCGCAGCGGCTTCTTGTCCGTGGCGGGCACCACGACGAAGAACGGATAGCGTGCACCCAGGTCGTGAATCTCTTTTTCGGTCAGACGCGACTGCGCCCACGCGGGGTGCACATGCAGCGCAGGAGTGGCAACGGTCACGACGACGACGGCAAAGATGAGAACGACGGACTTCATGGCTTCCTCCCACACGCCGGAGCGGCAAGCAGGCTCGACATCGCAAGGCGGCTCGACCCGAGGATCTTCCGCGCCGCTCGTTGCATGCGGTCTCCGAACGCAATGAAGGGGTGTGGCGCGGCAGTGTAGCAGAGCGCTCCGGCGTGCATCAACGCGGCGACAGGGGCGCGCGCGGCTCCGCGAACGCCCGCGAGCCCGGCGTGCGCGACGCACGCGCCACGAACACGCGCGCCTCGGCCGTGGGCCGCACCCAGATCAAGTCTTCGGTGCCGTTGCCATCGACGTCGCCGGTCACCCATGTGTACGACGCCCAGTCTTCGACCGACGTGTGCTCCTGAGCGGCGAGCACGTTGGCGAAGTTCCCCGAAGCATCGCCGAGCACGACGCCCACGACGTTTTCGCTCCCGAGCGCGTTCCAAGCCAGGTCGGCGTGACCGTCGCCGTTGAAATCTCCCATGCGCAGCGCGCACGTGCCGGCGCAAGGGGTGGCGACCCGTTGCACGTCGCGATGCTCGAACGTGCCGCCCGCACGGCTCAGCGACACGTAGACGGAGGCGCCCGGGTGGGGTCCAGCGACCCAGACGAGGTCGTCGCGTCCGTCGCCGTCCACATCGCCGACACGGAACTCGACCGCGGCGTCTCCGATTGCCTCGCGCACCGTTTCGGCGGAAAGGTCGAAGCCACCGTCGGCGCGCCCCTGCGCCACATAGATGCGTGTTTGCGGCGGTGCGGGAGCGCTCCACACGAGGTCACCACGCCCATCACCGTTCAGGTCTCCCCGGGCCACGTCGAACCCACTCCAGTCTCCGGCATCGAAGCTCTGAGCCGGGCGCATGTCCAGGAATCCGAAGACGTCGGTGATGCCCGCGAACAGGCGGTTTTCGTTCGAGGTGGTCTCGTTCCATGCCACGTCGTCGATTCCGTCTCCGTCGATGTCCAAGACGACAGTCACGAAGCCGAACCAGCCCCCTTCGACGCGCTCCATGAGCGGCGCGAAGTCGACGTTGCCGACCCCATCCGACAGTCCGTACCAGGTCTTGTTGCGCGTGCCCACGTAGCTCCAGCCCAGATCCCACAGGGGGTCGTCGTTGAAGCTTCCGACCAACGTCGCGTACTCCTGCCAGCCCTCCTGCACGGAGGTGCCGTGCATCGACGCACCGCTGACGGCGAACGTGTCGGCGTCGGTCGAGAACGCGTAGTACATGACGTTGGTCGGACCGTCCTTGGCGTTGAGCGCAAGATCACAGCGCCCGTCGGCATCGAAGTCCGCCGCGCGCACCTCGGCATCCTGCGCCATGGGGGCATCCCAGGACTGGCCCGGATCGAGAGTGAAAAGCGGCGTAACCACCGGCGGCGGCGGCGGGGGATCGTCGGAGGCGCAGCCGCCGAGCACCGCGGCGCACGAGACGGCGACCCAAGCGGGCCTCGTCGCGCGGCGCACGCGAGCGCACGCCGTCGTGAAACTGGAACGTGAGCTTCTGCGGGGATCGAGCATGTGGGACAGAGTGTAGCACGCGCGCTTCAAGCCGGCGGGATGCAGCCGAGCCGCTCGAGAATCGCTGCGTCGCTGTCCGCGTGGCCGGCGTTCATTTGGGTCAGGGACGGCCGCGCGTCCGGCGGCGACTGCAGCCAGGTTTCGAGATTGTGTTTGATCCCGGGCCAGTCGCTGTCGAGCATTGCGTACCAGGCCGTGTCGCGATTGCGCCCCTTGGCAATGCGGTGCTGCCTAAAGATCCCCTCGAACACGAACCCCAGCCGGAGCGCGGCCTGGCGCGAGCGCGTGTTCAGCGCGTCGCACTTCCACTCGACGCGACGGCACGCCAGGCGATCGAAGGCCTCGCACAGCATCAGGTACACCGACTGCGTGTTGGCGTCGGTACGCTGGAACTCGGGGCCGTACCAGATGTGTCCCAGCTCCAGCGTGCGGTGTTCCGGTTCCATGTTGAGGAAGCTCACCATGCCGGCCTGTCGCTGGGTGGCGTCGTGCATCACCGTGAACCACAGCGGGTCCCATGAACGCGCGCATGCCTGCATCCACTCCGCCATGGCGTCCGCCGACGTGAACGGCCCGTACGGCTTGTGCGTCCACAGCTCCGCCTTCTCGGGACTGCCGTGCGAAAGCGCGAACAAGGCCTGGGCGTCGCGCTCCGGATCCAGCGGGAGGAGAGAGTAGGCCTGGCCGCGCAGGGGCTGGCGGGCCACCCACGAGCCTTTTGGCGACGGGGATGTTTGTGCGGTTCGGGGCGGCGGCTCCACGGTGGCGCCGAGCGGCAGCGGCACGCGCACCGCCGGCCGATCCGCCAACGCCTCCAGCAAGCGATCGATGTCCGTCACCGTGTTGTAGACGTGCGGCGCGATGCGAATCGCACCTTCACGCATGCTGACCACGACGCCGCGGGCCCGCGCCCGCTCGTAGGCCGTGCGCGTGACCTCCTGGCTCGGGCCGGTGATCCGCACGATGTTCGAGCGCATGGCGTCCGGAAGCTCGTGCACGTTGCGGAAGCCGGCGGGGAGGTTGGCGAGCACACGATCTTGCAGGGCGCGCACGTGCGCCTGGACCGCCGCCGCCGTGACCGAAGACAAGTAGTGCAGCGACGCGGTGCCCGCCGCAACGTTCAGGTAGCTCGCCGTCTCGTTGACGTCGAAGCGACGCGCGTGCGGCTCGTACACGAAACGCGCCCGGCTCAAACGATTGAAGTCACGCGCGCCCTCGATGGCGAACCAGTTGATGTTGAACGGCCGTAGGCGCTCGGCCAGCGCTGGATGCACGTAGGCGAACCCCAGACCGTAGGGACCGAGCATCCACTTGTAGCCCGAGCACGCCACGAGATCACACGGCGTCTCGCGCACGTCGAACGGCAGGCCCCCGACGCCCTGGCTGCCGTCTACGACGAAGAGCACACCGCGTTCTCGACACAGCCTCCCCAGCGCGGCGAGATCGTTGCGGACACCCGTCGTGTAGCTCACCCAGCTCAGAGAAACGACGCGCGTCTTGGGCGACATCGCCTCCGCGACCGCATCCACGATGGCCGTGCCGTCGTCCCAAGACGGATCCAGCGCCACGCGACGCACGGTCACGCCGAGCCGCTCCAGCGAACGCCAAGGGAACAGGTTGGCGGGGAACTCGCCTTCCGGAACCACGACCTCGTCGTCACGTTGCCAGTCCAGGCCGCCGACCAGCAGCATGATGCCATGCGTGGTGGAGTCCGCCACCGCGACGTCGCGCGCGTCGCAGCCGATGAAGCGCGCCACCGCCGACCGATAGGCGTCGGGGAAGGTGAAGTGGTACTCGTCCAGAATGCGATGCGGCGCTTGCTTGAGCTGCATCGCCGCTTGCGCCGCGCGTGCGGCCACGCGTGGGAGCGGCCCGTGATAGGCACAGTTGAGATACGCGACGCCGCCGAAATCGAAGAAATCGGCGCTGCGATCCGAGATGGGTTGCGACGGATCCACGGGCGGCACGAGCACTCCCCAACTGCACGGACACAACGGCTCCGGCACCGCCGCCGATGCGGCCGCCAGGGCGTGCCGTCAGTCTAGAAGCAATTCGCCGAATCGAAAGAGCCAATTCCGCGCCGCGCAGGCCTCGGAATCGGATCGCCCGTGGGCCGATCGCGTGCAGGGGGGTGGTCTGGTGCCGTCGATCCGTCTACCAGAGGAAGAATTCGCCGCGTTGGAACAGCCAGTTCATGATCGTCAGCACCGAGGACTCGAGCAGGTTGCCGTCGAATCCGACCACGGGACCGAGGTAACGGACCGCGAGGGTCGTGACCACGGAACACGCAGAGGCGAGAAACGCATACTCTGCAAGACCGCGCCCGCTGGTCTCGACCCACAGTTTGATGATCCAAGACATGTTCGACTCCGAGTAGCACTCTTCGCCATGGGCTGGGGTGCCCCGCGAGTGCCCTCCAGACGTTGCATGCGCCCTGCCAGCCGCCCGATGTGCGATGGCGCCTCGACCGACTTCGGAACGCCCCGTGGAGCGCCATCCGGATACGCGAGGGGCGCACGCTTCCCACACGGTCATCATCGGGATCGGAATGGATGCGTTTGCGGATGCGTGCGCGGACGGAGCTGGCTGGACGCGACTCGACGCTTCCTGGAACGGCGCAAGGGCCGTGCGGCGCCGATGCCGAAACGAGCGGGAGCGCGATCTGCACGCCCGCGTTCTCGCACAGCGACGCCGCGCCGTGGAAGTGCGCGCCGGTCTCGGCGGCACTGAGCCCGGCGACGTTGATGACCCAGGAGAGCTCGTTCGTGTCGGTATCGAGCTCGGCCGTCCCCGCCC
>JBFJHN010000208.1:0-5465 GCA_041613275.1 Candidatus Krumholzibacteriia bacterium
GCGGGCATCCAGGCGGCGCTCGAGCTCGCGGACGGCGGCCACCAGGTGTATCTCGTCGAGAAGGGACCTTCCATCGGCGGGATCATGGCGGCGTTGGACAAGACGTATCCGACGATGGACTGCTCGATATGAATACTCGGCCCCAAAATGATGGATGTCGGTCGACATCCCCGGATCAAGACTCTGGTCAACTCTGAGGTCGAGGACGTCAGCGGTTTCGTGGGGAACTTCCGGGCGCGCATCCGGAGACACCCGCGGTACGTCGTGGCCGCGGACTGCACGGCGTGCGACGAATGCGCCAAGGTCTGTCCGATTTCGGTACCGGACGAGTACCAACAGGGGTTCTCGTCGCGCAAAGCCATCTACCTGCCCTTCCCCCAGGCCGTGCCCTCGGCCTACGTGCTCGACATGGAGAACTGCCTGGGCAACGAGCCCATCGCCTGCGGCAAGTGCCTCGAGGTCTGCGACAAGAAGTGCATCGACTTCGACGATCAGGGCGAGATGCTGGACGTTCCCGTGGGCAGCATCGTGGTCGCCACCGGCATGCAGGTGTACGACCCGCGCCAGAACGACGAGTACGGCTACACCCGCTTCGAGAACGTCATCACCAGCATGGAGTTCGAGCGCCTCATCTGCGCCGGCGGCCCGGCGGCAGGCGAGCTGTCGCGTCCCACCGACCGGCGCGTGCCGCGCAGCATCGGCTGGGTGCAATGCGTGGGCTCGCGCTCGACGACACGCGGCGTGAGCTACTGCTCGAACGTCTGTTGTATGAACACGGTGAAGCAGACGCTGCAGGTGTACGAGCACCATCCCGAGACGAGCAACACCGTCTTCTACATGGACATTCGCGCCTTCGGCAAAGGCTTCGAGGACCTCTATCGGCGCAGCCGCGAGAACGGCACGCGCTACGTGCGCGGTCTGCCGGGCCTGGTGCAGGAAGATCCCGAAACGCATGATCTCATCGTGCAGGTCGAGAACACGACCACCGGCAAGCTCGAAACCCATCGGCTGGAGATGCTGGTGTTGGCGGTGGGCATGGTCCCGCACCGCGGCAACGGGAAGCGCACCGTCGACGAGATCCTCAACCTGTCGCACACGTCCGACGGCTTCGTCATGGAGTCGCATCCCAAGCTCAAGCCGGTGGACGCGCCCACGCGCGGCATCTTCTTCGCCGGTTGCGTCGAGGCACCCAAGGACGTCAAGGACAGCGTCACGCAGGCCAGCGCCGCCGCCGCGCGCGCGAACAACCTGCTCGGCGCCGGCAAGGTGCAGGTGGAGGCCATCACCGCCCGGCTCGACACCGCGCAGTGCATCCTGTGCGGCCTGTGCACACGTGTCTGTCCGGTGCACGCCATCACGGAGACCGACAAGAAGCAGAAGGTGTATCCGAGCATCATCGAGGCCGCGTGTGCGGGGTGTGGAACCTGCGCGGCGGAGTGTCCGGCCGACTCGATCGCCATGCGCCACTTCTCCGACGCGCAGATCCTGGCGCAGGTCGACGCCATCCTGACCGACGACCCCATGTCCAAAGTGGTGGCCTTCGCGTGCAACTGGTGCTCCTACGCGGGCGGCGACAACGCCGGCACCTCGCGCCTGCAGCATCCGGCGTGTGTGCGCCTTATTCGCACGATGTGCAGCGGTCGTGTCGATGAGAAGTTCATCTGGCACGCCTTCCGTCAGGGCGCGCCGCTCGTTCTGGTGTCGGGCTGCCATTTCTCGGACTGCCACTACATCGATGCGGTCACCTGGACGCAGAAGCGCGTCGAGAAGGTGTGGAACCGCATGGACAAGCTGGGCATCCGGCCGCAAAGGCTACAGCTCGAGTGGATCAGCGCCGCGGAGGGTCAGAAGTTCGCGCGCGTCATGTCCGAGCTGCAGGGGTTGCTGGCTCGGGTCACGCCCGAAGAGGTGGAGGAGACGCGGCGCATCCTCGAGAAGCAGCCTCCGGTGCCCGGGCGAGCGCGCAAGCCGGCGATGGCCGCCGCCGATTGACCGTGCACGCGGAAAGGCCGCGCCCACGCGCGACGCCGAACGACGGTAAACGAACGGAGAGCAGCATGGCGGAGAAACGCAAGTTCGAGTGCCTGCGCTGCGAGCATCGCTTCACGGGGGACTACGATCGCGCGCGCGTCGTCGAACGCGCCTGTCCCAAGTGCGGCAGCAACAGCGTAAGGCTCGAACCGACACGCCGCAGCACAACAAAAACCCATGCCGTGAAAGGAGAATGAACATGTCGGAGGTGAGAAGAGAGTTCTCGTTCGAAACGATCCTGCAGCAGCATCACGACCTGCTCGCCTGGGTTCGCGATCTTCAGGGCCGTCTCGAGGAGCCGCGTCCCCGCCCGGGGACCCACGCCGCGATGACGTGGGCCACAGGGATCTCGGAGAGGCTCCTGAAGCTCTATGACCAGCTCGTGTTGCACTTTCGGGAAGAGGAGGGCTCGGGCGCGCTGGACGAGCTTCAGCGCAGGCACCCGCAGTCCGCGGATGACATCGCGCTGATGCGCTCCGAGCACGAGGAGATTCTGCAGGCGCTGCAAGAATGCCTGGACACCTGCATGCTGTACGCAGCCGGCAGGACCGTCGAGAACCCGCACCTGCGCCGCGCCATCCTCGACGTGCTTCACAAGCTGCGGGACCACGAGCGTCGTGAGAGCGACCTGATCGCGCGACGCGTGGCGACCACGAGCTTCGAAGAGGCACTGGACGACGAGCTGGCCAAGTACAGGTTCGATTCCGAGCACCCGGAGCTGTGCATCGAGGCGCTTCAGAAACCGATCCGGGATGTCGGCTGGGCGCCAGCGGACACCGTTCCGTGCTCTGCGCGTCTCGAGGATGTCGTCCGGCTCTTACAACAAGGGGGAAAGAGCTGCGCCGTGGTCATGCGCGGAAACGAGCTGGCCGGCTTCATCTCGGAGCGGGACCTGATCGTGCGCGTGTTGGGCAAGAGCGTGGACCTGGAACAAGCGACGGCCGAAAGCATCATGACGCCTGGCGTGTTCACCATGCGCCCGAGCGAGCCGGTGTGTCACGCGCTCAGCCTCATGGATCTGGGCGGCTACCGCCACATCGTGATCGCGCAGGACAAGAAGCTCTACGGCGTCGTCACCACGCGCTCACTATTGAACTACATCAACCGACTGGTGCCCGAAGACGTTCGCATTCTGCCTCGAGACGATACGCCGACCGACCGCTACGGCGGCTGAGGTCTGCGCTCGCAGCTTGGGGGCGCTCATGGACCGCCGTGCGGCCACTCCGGTCGGGTTGACGCCTCGCTGCGTGCGTACACCGTGTGCAGGAACGCAACGACGTCGATCAGTTCGCGGACGCTCATCGCCTCCGTAAAGTCGCCCATGCGCGACAGGCCCGCGGTGGTCACCATGGCGTGTGCGTACCGTGACGAGATCTTGTGCGACGGGTTGATGATCGAAGTGACCAGTTCGCCGTCGCTCGGGAGCGACACGAATCGGCCGCCCAACGCCACGGGAACGCTCGGATCGGCCGTGGGCTCCGGAAACTCCTCGTGCTCGTACACGCGGTGACACGTGTGGCACTTCATCTGTGCGAACACGACGGCGCCGCGTTCGGGGTCGCCGTCGGGAAGCCGAAAGCCGCTCGCGGACTTGCGCTCGGTCGTACATCCGAACATCACGACGACCAACGCCAGACCGACGGCTGTTCTCCCGCTCAACATCGCACACCTCCTTGCTGGGTGCCGGACGAGCTGGAGCACGGCGTGGGAACGTGTTCGAACCGTGACGGCTCGTGCCAGGGGTTCCCCCATTCGGAATCTCGGGGGCCCCAGCGAGCGCTCAAACAACCTCGCGCATCTCTTGAGGGCGCCGGTTCGGGCACCGAAAGGTTGACGAACCAAGCGCAGTCCGGGAGCTTGCCGGAGGGCAGATCGAACCAGGCCTCGTCGAACGGGGGGATCTTGGGCAAGAGATGGGCAGCACTCGCGGGTGTCGTCTTGCTCGCACCGCCCACCTGGGCGTTGCCCGAGTTCCTTGAAGCTTTCACGGCGCGGTACGACACTGCGGCGAGCAAGCTGAACTCATGTCAGGTGTGTCACATGAGCGCGACGGGGTTCAACGCGTACGGCGCGGATTTGGAGGTCGAGTTGCAGAACAACGACAACGATCTTCAGGCCGCCCTGTCGGCCCTGGAGCCGCAGGATTCCGACGCAGACGACTTCACCAATCTCGAGGAGATCAGCGCACGCAGCTGGCCCGGCGATCCCGCAGACGTCCCCACCGCGATCGAAGCTCTGACGTGGTCGGCAATCAAAGTCAAATACGCTGTCTCACGTTGAGACGAGTCTCCGCTATTTGGACGCGTGACGCTCGCGCAACTCCTGCTCCAGGGCGCGAATCTCCACAAGGTCCTGCTGCATCTCGCTACAGCCGTGCCAGAGGGCATCGTCCGGATACGCCCGAGCCCCAAGGTCCGCTGCAAAAGCTCACCGAGCCAACGCCTCTCGCCGCGCCGACGTGTGGCGGAGCCCGCTCTCGTGTTCACGCACGTGATGCGGTTGCCCCAGCCGCACAGGCAACGTGCTGCGGTTGGACCAGCCTCTCGAAATCGGCGTATGACATGCGAACCAGCTGGCTGTGCGTGCCGGCGTTGAAGGCGATCTCTTCATCCTCGGCGAGCGTCTCGTCGACGTAGACTTTCATGTCGTAGAGATTGCCGAACGGCGGCATAGCCCCGACCTCGCATCCGGGGAAGCGGTCGCGAAACTCACGCTCGGTCGCCAGCTTCACCGACTTGGCGTTGATGCCGTACTGCAGTCGGTTCAGATCGATCTGGAACGACGCGGGCAGCACCGCCATCGCCAGCTTCTTGTCGATGAACAGCATGACGGTCTTGGCAAGGACTCTTCCCGGAACGTGTGCGGACGCCGCGATCTCCTGCGCCGTGAAAGCCGGCGAGTGATTGACGGTCACGTACTTGACGCCGTTTTGGTCCAGAAACTCCTTCAGCTTCTGCGTGGGCATGATCGTGACTCCTCCCGAGAACGAACAGCCGTGCCGCGCCCAAGCAACGTCACGGCGAGGTAGGCAAACACACCCGCGTTGTTCTTCCGGAACGTCTTCTCGGTAGGATGCTCCTCCGAGTGTACACATTTTTCAAGCAATGCCGTGCGTCGTTTGAGGTCGAACTCGAGGGAGCTTGCGTGGTTCGCTCGGACGTCGCACGCGAGCGATGCGCGGCGGCCGACTTGACCGCGCCTCACCAACCACGGAGCTTCCAGATGTGAAGATGCCGCCATCGGCACACACCATCGGAGCATGCCGATGAAAAAAGGACACGAATCGCGTACGCTTGTGGGTGGAGCCTCCGGTCCCGGCGCAGAATCTACGGCGTACCCACGTCCCCAGCTTGGTCTGGGCACGCTGTGCGACGAAGCTCAGGCGGACGGCGTCCCGTGCTCCGAGTCTGGCCGGGACTGCGAGAAGTGCGAGC
>JBFJHN010000209.1:0-5464 GCA_041613275.1 Candidatus Krumholzibacteriia bacterium
CCCGGCGAGCGAGAAGCGGGTGCCCGGATCCCAGTTCCACAGCCGTCCCGGCGCGACGGCATCGCCGTCGCCGGTGAACGCGCCGTCGACGTAGATGCGGCGGCCGCGGAACTGGTCGTAGGTGACGACCACGTGCTGGAGGCGGTCCTGGGCGTCGCGGTCGGCGTCGGCGGTGCGCATCTCGGGACCGCCGTTGTCGTCCACCAGGGGATTGATGCTGCGGTTGCGCGCGGCGTACAGGTACTCGGCCTGGCTCAGCGCGGCGCTTCCCTCGTAGTTGACGATGCGGACCGAGCCGTTCGAGCCCTGGTCGATGTTGTCCGGCACGACCCACGCCTCGATCGTGTACTGCCCGGCGGGCAGATCGGCGATCTTGAAGCTGCCGTCCGCCGCGCTGACCGCGTAGTACGGATGGCTCAGAACACCGACGTAAGACGACATCCACGGATGCACGTCACACTTCACGCGCACCATCACTTCGGGCTGGGCGAACGTCTTCTTGATTTCCATGCCCTGCCGCGGCATCCCCACGTTGAACTCCTTGTTGCCGTCGGCCTTGGGCAACGCGTGGATGTTGTGCAGCGTTGGATCACTGTTGAGGATCTTGAGCTCTTGATTCGCCATCATGCCCAGAACGTGGGGCGTGTAGATGCAGCCCTTCTGGTCCATGACGACCGGGTCTTCGGGCACGTCGAATTCGTGTCCCTCGAGACCGTTCTTCACATACACGAACACGTTCTTCAGCATGCCGGCTTCGTTGACGATGACGTCTTCGGCGAGGACCGGCTTGTCCCCGTGGTGCTTCGAGCACACGGCATCGCCGGTGATCTTCAGCGGATTGCGCTCGGGCGCGGTGCCGGCCAGATTGACCTTGCCCATCAGCGTGGCGGCCGAGCCGCCCGCCGCGGCGCCGCTTGCGCCGTGGCCGCTTTCAGAGCCGCCGGACGCCTGCTGCGTGCTCGCAGAACCGGAGCCGTGATCGCTACTGTCGCCGCCACCACCACCGCAGCCCCAGCCGACGAAGGCTGCGAGAACAGCGATGCAGGCGACACGCACTGTGAACTTCATGGGGGTCACTCCCGTAATCGAAATGGGTTCCACGTTGGCGGCCGCTCGATCCGTTCGTACGGCTGCGGCCGGAGTCCATCGGGCGTCGAAAGTGCCGACGGAATTGTGAGTTGAGCCTTCGCAGTGCGCTCGTGCGTCGACTGCGCGCCGGATGCTAGAAGATCGCCTGACGCTTTGCAAGCCCGGACGCCGGGCGAGTGGCCGTGCACGCGCGTGCTATCCTGCGCGCCGTGCCCAAGCGCAGCCCGAACCCCGCAAAGCCCGCCCCCGCGCGGGGGCGCGACACGCTGCGTCGCGTCCAGCGCGACATCGTCGCGTGCGAGCGCTGCCCACGGCTGCGCGCCTGGTGCACCGAGGTGGCGCGCACCAAACGACGCGCCTACCGGGACGAACCCTATTGGGGACGCCCGGTTCCCGGCTTCGGCGACACGCAGGCCCGCCTGTGGATCGTGGGGCTCGCGCCCGCGGCACACGGCGCCAACCGCACGGGTCGCATGTTCACCGGCGACTCGAGCGGCGACTGGCTCTACGCGGCTCTGCACGCTGCCGGCTTCGCTTCCCAGCCGGAGGCCACGTCGCGCGAGGACGGCCTGCGGCTGCAAGACGCCTACATCGGTGCCGTCGCCCGCTGCGCCCCTCCCGACAACAAGCCCCACCGCGACGAGATCGAAGCCTGTGCCGAGTACCTGCAGCGCGAGTTCGTCGCTCTGCGACGCCTGCGGGCGATCCTGTGTCTCGGCCAGATCGCGTTCAACGCCACGTTGCGTCTCCTCGCGTCCGAGGGCTACGGCGTTCCACGACCGCGACCGCGCTTCGGACATCGTGCCGAAGTGGTCCTCGAGCCGCCCGCGCGCGGGCCGAAACGCCCGGTCACGCTCTTGGCGTCGTACCACCCGAGCCGCCAGAACACGCACACGCGGCGTCTCACCCGGCCGATGTGGCGCGCCGTTTTCCGCCGCGCGCGCGCGCTGGTCGAGACGGCTTGATCGCGCCGTCGGACGCTGCATCGCGTGCGTCGTTTTGGCGTGCGCACGGGTGCGAAGCGACGCGCGTCAGCCGCAAACCATTTCGAAGAAACGCAGCACGTTTTCGCCGAGGATCTTGCGGATGTCGGCGTCACGGAAGCCGCGCTGCTGGAGAAGGTGCGTCACACGCGGCAGGTGCGCGACGTCGGGGATGTCGTCCGGAAGCGCCACCGTGCCGTCGAAGTCGCTCCCCAGAGCGACGTGATCGGCGCCGATGAGCCCCACGACGTGCTCGATGTGGTCGACGATGTGCGTTGCCGGAACGGCCACCGATCCCATCTCCTTGAACATCACCTCGCGCTCCAGATCGGCACGCCGCGGATAGTCGTACGGGTATTGCTTCTCGAGCGCCTCGAGCTCCTTCTTGCGCGCCTGCTCGGCGCGCTGCCAGGCCTCGAAGAACGGTGCGCTCAAGAAGCTGCTGAAGAAGTTGATGCCGATCAGCCCGCCGCGCTCGCCCAGCGCCCGGATCTGATCGTCCTTGAGATTGCGATAGTGCGGCGACAAGGCCCAGGCGTTCGAATGCGACGCCATGACCGGCTGGCGGGAAACGCGCAGCACGTGCCAGAACGTGCTCTCGGCGGCGTGCGACAGGTCGACGATCATGCCGCGCTCGTTCATGCGACGCACCACGCGTTCGCCGAACGCCGTGAGGCCGCCGTGACGTGTCCCATGCAGCGTTTCCTCTTTCGCGGCGTCGGCCCACTCGGTCGAGTTGTTCCATGTGAGTGTCATGTAGCGCACGCCGCGCTCGTAGAAATGATCGAGCTTGTCGAGATCGTTCTCGATGGCGTGGCCGCCTTCGACGCCCAGCGCCGCCGCCACACGGCCCGAGTCCATGACGCGATGCGCCTCGGCGGCGTTGCGGGCGGGCGCCACCTGGTCGGCGTGGCGCTCCATTTCGCGATCGAACGCATCGAGCAGCTCGCATGCGCGTTGGTAGCTGCGGTCGGGTGTGCCGTCCGGCTGAGCGAGGTAGGGTAAGTCGACCCACACCGAGAAGAACTGCAGGTCCAGACCACCCTCGCGCATGCGCGGCAGGTCCAGGTGGCCTCCATGGCCGGCCAACGACTCTCCCTGCGCGATGCGTTGGAGCGTGTCGGCGTGCAGGTCGCACACGACGGCCTGACGGTGCAGCTGATCGACGGCATCCACGCGGCCCGGCCCCCCGTCACTCTTTCTGCTCGGCGGTCGCCGACTGCGGGGCGTCGCCGGCGGCGCCCTCACCTTTGTTGTTCCCTGATTTCTCTTCGGCCGGAAGTGGCTCCTCCGGGAGCACCTTGCGCTCGACCACCCGGTACGGTCCCTCGCACCCGCAGCTGGTCTTCAGCAGCGCCCAGGACTCGGTGACCACCGTCTCGATGGCGTCACAGCGATTACAGCGAATCGTGACCTCGACCTTCAACGCGCCCTCCCCCGACAGGTTCGCGTCCACGCCGCGTGATTCTTCTCGATCTCCGAACGGCTCCCCAGCTGGGGCCGGTTCGACCGGCCGTCACAGGTTAAGAGAAGGATCGAATCGCATTCAACGTGATCCATGACAAGGTGCGCGGGGGTCTGCGGCGCGAGGTGCAGCTACGAGGTTCGTCGAAGATCGGTGGCGGTGTACGCTGCCGCCACCGATCCTCGGCGCCGTTGCGGCGCGGTGGGAACGTGAGGGTTGATGAGGTGTTCGAGGTTGGCGCTTCTCACCTGTTGCCTTCCTCTCGTTCGGTCGCCACGGGGGAGTGTGACGATCCAACAGTCTGAACACGAAGCAACGCCGATGCCGCGCCGTCCACGCGACGAAACCCGTTACAAAAAAGCCACTTAAGATCATACGGTGGGCGCGGGAGTGCCTTGGGGACAGTGCAGGCACTTCGATCGGGTGCAAGCGCTGCACCCCTCGTGCGCATTTTCCGCGTGGGGCTTGGGAGCGCCGCTCCACGGCGGTCGCCGGAGCGCGGTCGTCGACGGGGCTTCGACTCAGGGGGCGCGGAGCGCCGGGCCCGGCTTGCGGACGTCACCGCTGCGCGCCGTGATTCCGAGGCGATCGAAGTGCTCGAGGAGCGGAACGGCGTACTTGCGCGACAGGCCGGTGAGATCCTTGAACTCTGCCATGCTCATCACGTCGCGCCCCTCGAGGAACGCGCGCAGCTTCGCCTCGATGCTCTCCAGCTCTTCGCGATGATACAGAAGCGACTCGGTCACTTTGACGACCGCGCCGCGCTCTTCGAGCAGGCTGATGAAGGCCGGGAAACGCGTCCCCAAGGCGCTTTCGTTCTGCAGCTCGGCAACGGTGGGCGGCGCGGCGCCACCGGCACGCAGGCTGTCTTCGAGCCTTCGGAGCGCATCGCGGTCGGCCTCGGACAGCTCGCGATCCGCGGAACCTGCACGCACAGCGTCGGGCCGCAGGTGGATGCCGCCGTCGACGTCGGCGTTGTCGGCCAGCCAGTCCAAGAGCTCATTGAAGCGCGCGCGCGAGGCGCGATGCCCCAGGCGCTCCTGCACCTCTGCGCGTCCGATCCCCCAAGCGAGCGGGTGAGCCCCCTGATGCGCCTCGCACAAGCGTTTCACTTCGCGAGCGACGTCGCGCAGCCCTCGGCGGTCGTAGAACGTGCCTCCCACCTGGGCCACGGTGTCGTCCGCCGTCAGAGCCTGCAGCGCTTCTCGCGCCTCCTCCGGCGCGACGACGCGCGCCGCTTCGATTTCCGGCACGTCGCAACCCTGCACGCCGGCGCGTCGAATCACGTCCAACACGAGCTCGCCAGGCGAGCCGCTCTCCTTGAGCTTTAACGCGTGCAGAACGTCGTCGCGGTAGCGCTTGTGCTTCTCTGGCGCCGGGTCGAGCACGCGCCCGCCGCCCAACGTACGCATGGGCGAGTAGAACCGCAGCACCAGATGGTCGCCGCGGTCGGTGGCGAGCGGCTCCTCCAAGCGCAGCTGCGCGGGCGCCCGATCGCCCGGCTCGAGCGAGTCCCGGTCCAGAAGAACCAAGCGCGCCAGCACTTCGGCCGCGCCGTGATGCACGCGCACGCGCGTGCGGTTGCGCAGCGCACGATCGAAGGACGGCAGCAGATAGACGCGCGCGTCGAGCATGTAGCTCGGCTGCAGCGCCCCCTGCGTCACGACCATCATGCCGCGCTCGACGTCGTCCAGCTTGACGCCGTGGAGATTGACCGCCACGCGCTCGCCCGCGTACGCGGCCTCGCGCTTCTCGCCGTGCACCTGGATGCCCCGCGCGCGCGCCGTACGATTGGACGGGAGCAGCCCGACGGTGTCCCCCTCGCGCACGCGGCCCGACCAGGCCGTGCCGGTCACCACGACGCCGACGCCCGTCAACGCAAACGCGCGATCGACCGGCATGCGGAAGAACGTGTCGGTGGGCTTCG
>JBFJHN010000210.1:0-5462 GCA_041613275.1 Candidatus Krumholzibacteriia bacterium
CACGCCGCCGAGGTGCGCGCGCGCGTCGCCGAGGCGCTCGAAAAGCGCCCCGCGAACACCGGCCCCACCGTGAGGGGGGTGGACGCGTGAGCTCGGCTACGAACGGCAACCCAGCAGCGGGTTCGGACGCCTACAAAGGCTACCGCGACCCCGTGCGCGCCTTGATGCAGCGCTTCGACGTCACGGTATGGTCCGACGTCGAGGTGGAGTCCACGCGCGGTCGTTTCCGCGGGCTCGTCCTGCCGCGCTCGGAGACGTCCGACGCGGAGCATCTGGTGCTGAAACTGAACTCGGGATACAACGTCGGCCTGCGCGCGGACACGATCCGCACGCTTACGAAGTGCGGCTATCGCGAGGCGCACTACAAGGTGCCCGAGAAGCAGTTCCCCGTCGACGCGCGCAAGCCGCGCGTGCGCCTGTTCGGCACCGGCGGCACGATCGCCTCGCGCCTGGACTACCGCACCGGAGCGGTCATCCCGGCGTTCACGCCCGGCGAGCTGTACGGCTCGGTGCCGGAACTCGCCGACATCTGCAACCTCGAAACCGAGAAGCTGTTCAGCGAGTTCTCCGAGAACATGGGCGCCGAGCAGTATCTCATTCTGGCGCGCGAGATCGGTGCGGCCATCGAGGGCGGCTACGACGGCGTCGTCATCGGCCACGGCACCGACACGATGCATCACACCGCTGCCGCGATCAGCTTCATGGTGCAGCGCACGCCCGTGCCCATCGTCATGGTGGGAAGCCAACGCTCGTCGGACCGGCCCTCTTCGGATGCCGCGCTCAACTTGATCAGCGCAACCTGGACCGCGGCGCGCGGCCCGATTGCCGAGGTCATGGTGTGCATGTTCGGTCCCACGTCCGACCACTACAACCTGCTGCACCGCGGCACGCGCGTGCGCAAGATGCACAGCTCCTATCGCAGCACGTTTCGCACGCTGGGCGACATTCCGCTGGCCATGGTCGGCGACAAGAAGATCACGCCGCTCAAGACCGATTATGCCCCACGCCGGCAAGATCGCGACGTCGACGTGCGCGCCGTCTTCGACGAGCGCGTCACGCTCCTCTACTACTACCCGAACATGCAGGCGGACGTGATCGACGCGCTGGTCGAGCGCGGCTATCGCGGCATCGTCGTCGCGGGCACCGGCCTCGGCCACGTGAACCGCAAGGTGTACCCGGCGCTCGAGCGCGCGCGAGAGGCCGGCGTGCTCGTCTTCATGACGCTGCAAACGCTGTGGGGATTCGTGCAGATGCACGTGTACGAAACCGGCCGCGAGATTCTCGGGCTGGGCGTCGTACCGCTCGCCAACATGCTGCCCGAGGTGGCCTACATCAAGCTGGGTTGGGCACTCGGGTGCCACCCGAACGATCCCAACGCGGTCAAGAAGCTCATGGCGACGACGATCGCCGGCGAGATGACCGAACGCGAGCCGCACGACGGCTATCTGGTTCTCCAGGGCGGCGTGCCCGAGATCCAGGAGTTCCTGTCCAAAGTGTGGAAGTAGCCTCTGCCCCGTCGGCCCGTCGCGGTCCGTTCGGGCCGTCTTCACTCATCCATCCGCTCCGCCCGCCGTTCGTCGTCCTGCACCGACCGCTCGCCGGGCGCCGCGTGAGCCGCGCGGAGGACCTCCGTAGTGTCATGGTGACGCAGGTCGTCAGAAGGAGGTCGATCTCGATGCGAAACTTGGGTGTGGCAGCGATCCTGACGCTCGTGATGGCCGGTCCCGCGTTCTCCCTTCCCGCGGTGGTACCGGTCTCCGACGAGCAGATCGCGCGCTTCGAAGGCACATGGCTCGGCGACGACAACCCCACGCCGTTCGGGCCCATCTCGTTCGCCATGGACTTCCAATGGGAAGAAGACGGTAGCTTGCATTCACACAGCGCCATGAGCCAGGAGACCTGGGTCGACTTGCACTTCCGCAAGCTCGAACACGGCTGGGTGCTGGACGAGTCCGCCAGCCTGGCCGGCATGGGCGTGCAGGAGTATCGATTGCATCCGGTGCGCGCCGCCGGCGATACGCTCGATTGGGCCTACTTGAAGAGCCCGTGGTATCTCACCGTGCGCACGGTCGTGTCGGCCGACCATCTCTACATGCTGGTGTTGTTGCGCGACGAGCGGCACGTCGAGTTCCACCTGCCGCGCGTCACAGGCGACATGGCGGCGGCCGTGCGTGCGGAGCTCGAAGCAGGCAAGACGCGCGCGGGCCAGGACGACGTGGCGCTTCTGAAGGCCGCAGCGGCACAGTCGGACGGTGGCGGAACCGACGACGATCCCGTCGAGGTGCGCAACGCACGAGCGCGTGTGCTGTCGACGCCCGACGATGCGGAGGCGCACCTACAGCTGGCCCAGGCCCTGGCGCAGGCGATCAACTCGGCGCCGCAGGCCAAGGTGCCGGGATACGCCATGGAGATGCTGAGCAGCTACCAGAAGGCCGCCCAGCTCGATCCCACGTCGGTCGACGCGCACTTCGGCTTGGCGCAGTATTATCTTAATGCGCCGCCCATCGCTGGCGGCTCGCTCGAATCGGCGGGCAAAGAGGCCGCCGTGCTGACCGAGCTCGAATCCCCCATGGGCGAGATCGTTCTGGCGCAGATCGAAGCCAAGCAGGGCAAGACGAAGGCCGCGCTCGCCCGATTGGAGAAGTTGGTCGAGAAGCACCCCGATCTGGACATGGCGCAGCGCATGCGTACCCGGTTGGCCGAGGCTGCTCAACGCGAGGCCGAAGCCGAGCAAGTTGCAGGATCGGAGAAGTAGTCCGTGCCCCAACGGTCACATCAAGACGAGACGGCCCCGAGGGTGACTCCCGGCGACGAGCCGCAGCAAAGCGACGCGCGCCAAGATGCTCGCGATGACGAGCTCGCCGCCGGATGTTACCGGATGGAAGCCGCACAGCCGGGCGAGACGTGGCGGGGGCGCGTGAAGCGGTTTATCGTTTTCTCCTGGCCGCTCTTCGCCATCCCAGGTTTCTTGACAGCGCTGTTCTACACGTTCGGATGGTTCCCGTGGCAGATGATTCCGCTGGCCTACGTGATGAACTTCATCGTCACGCTGTGCATCGGTGGGGCAATCATCTTGAGCCGCATGCTGGTCGAGAAGCGCTTCTGCAGGATCAAGCCCGCATGGCGCGCACACACGGTGGGCGGCGTTGTGACCGTGGTCGGCGTGGTGGTCGGCGTCGAGCTGGCGCTTCGCTGCATCGATCTGCTCTCGCCGTGGGTCGAGATGAGCACGTCGCGCAAGAGCCTCATCGGCGTCGGCCTCGTGATCTCGGCGGTCATCTATATCATCGAGGCCACCTACGAGCGTCTACGCGACCGCGCGCGTCGCGTCGAGCTGCGCGAGCAGCAGGCACAGCAACAGGCGCTGCGAGCGCAGTTCGAAGCGCTGCAAGCGCGCACCAACCCGCACTTCCTCTACAACAGTCTCAACACCGTGGCCGGTCTCATCGAGGAAGATCCGAAGAGCGCCGAGCAGGCATTGGAGAAGCTCTCGGACATGTTCCGCTACACGCTCGAGGGGTCGCGGCGACAGCAGGTGCGTCTGGCGGACGAAGTACGCACGGTCCGCGGCTACCTGGAAATGGAAGAGCTGCGCTTCGGCAATCGGCTGCGCTATCAGGTCGACGTCCCCGATGACCTGAGCGACCTCGCCGTGCCCCCGTTGCTGTTGCAGCCGCTCGTCGAGAACGCCGTGCTCCACGGCATCAGCCCACGGCGCGAGGGTGGATCGGTGCGTGTCGGCGCTGCGCAGACCGACGGGCTTCTCGAGCTCATCGTCGAAGACGACGGTCCCGGGCCGGGACACTCGACGCACGAAGGTTCGCACACATCGTTGGATGAACTCTCGAAGCGTCTCGAGCTGTTGTACGGCGACCGCGCCCGAATCGACAGCGGCGCCGGTGCCAACGGTGGCTTCCGTATCCGGGTGCAGCTTCCTGCGAGGCCCTATGCGGGCGCGTCTGCCGACGAGGAAAACAACGCGGCCGACGGCGCGCGCCCCGGACGGCAGCGGCGAGACGGCGACGCGCCTCCCTACGAAGCGAGCTCCTCATGAAGGTGCTTGTCGTCGACGACGAGGCCATTGCGCGACGTCGTTTGGTGCGCATGCTCGAGCGCCTCGGCGAGGAGGTCGTGGGTGAGGCGTCAAATGGCGAAGAGGCGCTGGCGCAGATCGAATCACTGCAGCCCGACGCCGTGCTGCTCGACATCCGCATGCCAGGGTTGACGGGTCTCGAGCTTGCTCAGAAATCACCCGACCTGCCGCCCATCGTGTTCACCACGGCCTACGACGAGTACGCGGTTCAGGCGTTCGAGGCCGACGCGGTCGACTATCTGTTGAAGCCCATTCAACCGCAGCGTCTCGAAGCAGCCCTCGCCAAGGTTTCGCGGCAGCGTTCCGCGGTCGACCCCACGCGTTTGTCCGCCTTGCTCGAACGTGCGCTCACGCACGTGCGCGATGAAGAAACCCCACGCGTCACCGCGCGTGCCGGCAAGACGGTGCGCGTGTTCGACGCACGTTCCATTTGCCGCTTCCACGCCTCCGATCGCTACACGCTCTTCCGTCACAAGGAAGCCGAGTTCGTCCTCGACGAGAGCCTCAACACGCTCGAGAGACGCCTCGCGCGCCACGGCTTCGTTCGCGTCCACCGAAGCGAGCTCGTCAACCTGGAGTGCATCGAAGCGGTGCACTTCGAGGAAGGCGCCTCCGAGGTCGCCCTCACCGACGGCCAACGCGCCCCCGTCAGCCGCCGCCTGGCCCCGGAGCTCAAGCGCCGCCTGGGAATGAGCACGGATTAGCGCAGCTTTCTTTGCACCGCTGATCCATCTGGGGTCGGCTCCATTCCCCCGCCTCGCTCTGCGCTTCGCAACTCGTTGCAGCTGCGTGCTTTTACAGAATTGGTGAGGACGTTTCGCGTCCGCGGACGCTCTGTGGGCAGAGACCCTTCGCCGAACTCAACTCATCGCGTGTACTCGGGTCTCGCGCGTCCGACCTCGAAAGGCGGAGACCATGAGCGCTCCGAAATGGAACCGCAAGCTCCATCGCTGGGGTGCCGTGGCCGTGGCGCTCCCCGTGTTGGTCATTCTCGTCAGCGGCCTGCTCCTGCAGGTCAAGAAACACTGGTCCTGGGTGCAGCCGCCAACCGTCTCGGGATCGACGAGCGACCTGCAGATTCCCTGGGAGCGCGTCCTCGAGATCGTGGCGTCGGTGCCCGAGGCCGAGGTCACGAGCTGGGCCGACATCGATCGGCTGGACGTGCGACCCGGCAAGGGCATGCTCAAGGTGCGCTGCAAGAATCGTTGGGAAGTTCAACTCGACACCGCAAGCGGCGAAGTGCTCTCGAGCACGCTGCGCCGCTCGGACGTGATCGAGTCTCTGCACGACGGGTCGTGGTTTCATCCCTTCGCAAAGCTCAGTGTGTTCCTCCCGAGCGCGCTCGTCTTGACCGCGCTTTGGGTCACGG
>JBFJHN010000211.1:0-5447 GCA_041613275.1 Candidatus Krumholzibacteriia bacterium
CGCTGGTGCTGGCGCAGCTGGCGCTGGAATACAAGGGCGACGGCGTGGTCGCGTACGATCTCGCGGGTGCCGAGGAACACTTTCCGGCGAAGAAGCATCGCGAGGCTTTCTTCCTCATCCTCAACAACAACATCAACTGCACGGTCCACGCGGGCGAGGCTTTCGGGCCGTCGTCGATTGCGCAAGCCGTGCACTACTGCGGGGCGCACCGCATCGGGCACGGGACGCGGCTGCGCGAGGATCCGGACCTCATGGCGTACATCAACGACCACCGCATCGCGCTGGAGATGTGCCTGTCGAGCAACGTCCACACGGGAGCCATCCAGGACTTCTCCGATCATCCCATCAAGGTATACCTCGACGCCGGGCTGCGCGTGACGCTGAACACGGACAATCGTCTGATGAGCAACACGAACGTCACGCACGAGTTCATGCTCGGCGTCGAGCACTGCAAGCTGGACGTGCACGACATCGAGGACATCATCATCTACGGGTTCAAGAGCGCTTTCCTGCCTCTGAAGGCCAAGAAGGAACTGCTCGGCGAGGTCTACAAGGAGATCCGTCGTTTGACCCAGCCGTTCCACCCCAGCGGCGACGAGCACGAGGCCAACATCTGACCACAGAACCTCTTCCGCCTGGTGGGCGCGAACTGCCGCCGCCGCGGCGTGCGGATGCGCCGTCCGCCGTACGACTGGCGTGCGCCCGAGTGCGTGGACACGCGACGCACCACGATGCCCCCTGCTGTTCGCGTGAGAATGCATCTTGCTGAAGAGCCGCTGGAACGCACAGACGGCGCTCGGGTGGTGCACCCTCGGCCGCTCTCGGTCCTGCAAGGACGCGGGGTCGGGCGACCGCCGAATCGTCCGGTGCTCGTCGCGCTGCGTTTCCAGGCGATCTCCGGCCGCCTCCGCGCGGTGCCGAAGCTTGAGGATGCTCCACCAAGAAGGAACGAACGCATGTTGCCCGACGACCTCGACACGGAAGAAATGCAGGTGCGACCCGAGGACATCCCGGACGAGCTCCCGGCGCTTCCGGTGAGCGACGCGGTGATCTTTCCGCACATGCTCGTGCCGCTCGTGATCTCCGACCGCAAGCTGATCATGTTGGCGGAGGACGTTCTCGACGGAGCCAAGCTGTTCGGGGCGTTCACGCAGCGGCCGTCTCCGGACGAGGACGATGAGGAGCTCGCCAGCGAGGCCATCTATCGCGTCGGGACGATCGTCGCGGTCACGAAGACCATGCGTTTTCCCGACGGTTCGATGCGCATCCTCGGGAAAGGCATCTGTCGCGCGGAAATCGAATCGGTCGTTTCGCGCGAGCCGTACCTGGTGGCGCGCATGCGCTGTCACAACGACCGCGCCGGCACGCCCCGCGGCGTCAAGGCGCTCATGAAGCACGTGGGCAACTCGTTCGCCCAGCTCGTGGACGCGTCCGAGCACATGCCGGAGGAGCTCAAGACGCTCGTGCAGCGCACACAGGACGCCGGCATGCTCGCCGACATGGTGGCCGCCAACGTCGACTTCCGCGTCGGAGAAAAGCAAGAGCTGCTGGAGACGTTTCCCATTCGCGGCCGCTACGAGAAGCTGCAGAAGATGCTGAGCCACGAGATGCAGGTGCTCAAGCTCGGCGAGAAGCTGCAGTCGGAGATCCGCGAGGAAATGGACCGCGAGCAGCGTGAGTACTACCTGCGCCAGCAGATGAAGGCCATCCGCAAGGAGCTCGGCGACGGCGACGAAACCGGCAGCGAGATCGACGAGCTGCGCGAGAAGATCGAAGCCTACCCCATGCCGGACAGCGTGCGCGACGTCACGCTCAAGGAGCTCGAACGCCTGGCACGCATGTCGCCGGCGTCTGCGGAGTACACCGTGTCCAAGACGTACATCGACTGGATCCTCGACCTGCCGTGGGAAACGTCGACGACCGACCACCACAACATCCGGAGGGCCGCACGCGTCCTCGACGAGGACCACTACAACCTGCGCAAGGTCAAGGAACGCATCCTCGAGTTCCTCGCGGTCAAGAAGCTCAAGAACGACATGCAGGGCCCCATCCTGTGCCTCGTCGGACCTCCCGGCGTGGGCAAGACCTCGCTCGGGCGCAGCGTGGCGCGAAGCCTCGGCCGGAGCTTCGTACGCATCGCGCTCGGTGGCGTGCGCGACGAGGCCGAGATCCGCGGCCATCGACGCACCTACGTAGGCGCGCTTCCCGGCCGCATCATCCAGGGGCTCAAGACCGCCGCGTCCAACAACCCGGTGTTCATGCTCGACGAGATCGACAAGCTGGGTGCGGACTTCCGCGGAGACCCGTCGTCGGCGCTGCTCGAGGTGCTCGACCCGGCGCAGAACAACAGCTTCTCGGACCATTACCTGAGCGTGGCCTTCGACCTCTCCAAGGTGCTGTTCATCGCCACAGCCAACACGCTGGACACCATTCCCAACGTGCTGCGCGACCGGCTCGAGGTGATCGATGTCGCCGGCTACACGAACGGGGAGAAGCTCGAGATCGCCAAGCGCTATCTCGTACCGAGGCAGGTCAAGGCGCACGGCATCACCAGCTCGTACCTGACCTTCACCGACGCGGGGCTCATGAGCATCATCACCGGCTACACGCGCGAGTCCGGCGTGCGCCAGCTCGAGCGCTGCATCGGCACGGTGTGCCGGCGCACGGCGCGCAACGTGGCCTCGGGCCGCAAGGCCCGCCGTAGCCTCAACCGCGACAACGTCGAGACCTACCTGGGACCACCGAACTTCACCAGCCCGGCGGCACTGCGCCGGTCCGAGGTCGGCGTGGCCACGGGCATGGCCTGGACGCAGACCGGTGGCGAGATCCTCTTCATCGAAGCCGTCAAGATGCCCGGCAAGGGTCGTCTCAAGCTCACCGGCTCGCTGGGTCCGGTCATGCGCGAGTCGGCCGAGGCAGCGCTGTCGTACCTGCGCTCGCAGGTCGCCACCGAACCCACCGACCTGGATGTGTTCGACGGCTCCGATTTCCACGTCCACGTTCCCGCGGGGGCCACACCCAAGGACGGACCCTCCGCAGGCATCACGATCGCGACGGCGCTGGCTTCGCTGGTGTACGGTATCCGTGTACGCAGCGACCTGGCGATGACCGGTGAGGTGACCCTGACCGGCAAGGTCCTGGCCGTCGGCGGCGTGAAGCAGAAGCTGCTGGCCGCGTTCCGCGCCGGGATCCGCGAGGTCGTGCTGCCCAAGCAGAATCGCAAGGACCTCGACGAGGTCCCACGCGAGGTGAAGGAGCGCCTCCAAATGCACTTCGTCGAGAACGTCGGCGAGGTCGTGGACCTGGCCCTGGTCCGGTCCGCGCGTGCAAAGTCGCGGCGCGTCGTCCCGAAGGCCAATCGCTCCCGAAGCCGGGAACGCCGTTCCGCGACGCGCTCCTGACGGAGGAGTCCGCGTTGAGCGAGGCGTCCTACAACGCTCAGCTCGTCAAGCCGTTGTCCAAGTGGCTGCGGCTCGTGCCCTCGGATCGTTCCTTTCGTCTGCCGCTGGTCGGCAGCGAGGGCCGCCGCGTGCTCTTCGTGCAGAGCGGCGAGATCACCGACCTGCTGTTCGCTTCGCCGCTGCTCTCGGCGCTGAACCGCGTCGAGGCGCCGTGCCGCGTCGGCGTGCTGGTGCGCGAGGACTCGAGCGAGCTCATCCGACATCACCCCCACGTGCACGAGATGCTGACCTATTCCCCGAGCCACATGAACATCGCGCACCCCGGCTTCTTCAAGCTGGTGCGCCAGGTGCGCAAGCGCGGCTACGACATGGTCATCCACATGGGCGAGTCGCCGCCTTCCGCGCACGAGATCCTCGGTTACCTGTGCGGCGCGGCGGTGCGCATTGGACCCGCGCACGATCGCAGCTATCCGTACATCAACTGCGAGCTGAGATGGGATCCGGTCAAGTCCGGCTACGAGGGACGACGTCTGACCGAGGTCGCCGGCCTGCTCGGCGTGACGCTGGACAACGATCTGCGGGGCGCGGTGCTCACCGACCAGGACGTCCGCTTTGCGCGACAGCTCGTGCACTTTCGCAAGCCGCGCAACGACCAGATCCTCATCGGGGTCGACCCCGGGCGCAGCAAGTCGCAAACGCGCGTGCGCACGCGCACGCTCGCCTACCTGGTGAACGCCATCTACCAGCGCTATCGCTCCACGGTCATCGTGCTGGCGACGCCGGAGGAAGACGAAGCCGCAGCGCGTTTCGAGCAATCGCTGCAATGCGAGCGCATCGACCTGCCGCGCCACAACGTCAAGGATGTCGTCGCTCTGCTGTCGCAGTGCGACGTCTTCCTTGCTGGAAACACCAACCTCATGCATTTCGCGGTGGCGTTCGGCGTGCCCACGGTGAGCCTGTTCACGGAGCGCGACGAGGACCGCTGGGTGCCGCCCCAGCTGCCGCACCTCGCCACGATCCGCGGGCGGCGTGGTGCCAAGCTGTCCCTCGACGGCTTCCTGGGCGACGTGGAGCGCCTGCTGTCGCTACCGTCCGGGGGCTGAGCGCGCGCCGACAAAGGCCTGGTTCGCTCCTCGGGGCGCCGCTATCCTCAGCCGGATGTCGACGTATCTCCGCCTTCTCGCATATCTGAAGCCGCACTGGCGCACGGTCAGCGCGACGCTCGCATGCATCATCGTCTACGCGGTGCTCTCGGGTGCGTCGGTCGTCGCGGTGTCGCCGTTCGTGCGCATCCTGTTCGACGAGCGTCCGGCCACCGCCGAGGGCACGGCAGACGAGTCGGCGGCGCCTGCTGCCGAGCCGTCCGCGGGCGACGACGGTGCAGGCGCTCTGGCGCTGCCCGAGCGCGTCTCCGGCTGGGTGCAGGAAGGACGCGCGCGCGTGGAGGGCTTCTTCCTGCGTGGAGACCGCGTGCAGGCGCTCGGTCGATTCTGCATCGTGCTCCTGATCGTGTTCGTGCTGAAGAACGTCTTCCACTACGCGCAGACCTACCTGACCAACTATCTCGAGCAGACATCGCTGCGCGACATCCGGGCGCAGCTGTACGCCCACGTTTCGGAGCTGCCGCTGGGGGTGTTCGTGCGCGAGCGCACCGGAACGTTCATCTCGCGCTTCGTCAACGATGTCTCGGTCATGCGGATCGCCCTGGTCGGAGCGGCGCTCAGCCTGGTGCGCAACTCGCTGCTCATCGTCATCGCGCTCGCCATCCTCATGGTGGCTTCGTGGAAGCTGGCGCTGGTGGCTCTGCTCGTCCTGCCACCCAACGCGGTGCTCATCGCTCGGCTGGGGCGTCGGCTGCGACGCCGCAGCGGACAGGCCCAGGAACGCATGGCCGACATGGCCAGCATCGTGCAGGAAACGGTCTCCGGCGCGCGCATCGTCAAGGCGTTCGGGATGCACGACTTCGAAAAGCGCCGCTTTGCAGGCTTCAACACCGACTACTTCAAGTCGTACTTGAAGGTGCGGCGGCTCCAGGCCGCTGCGGCC